>NZ_ALVC01000304.1:0-6318 GCF_000293195.2 Sphingomonas sp. LH128 | reverse complement strand
GGTGACCGACGATCCCAGCCACGCCATCGCTTATCAGCGCACGCTGGCCTCGCTCGGCACGGTCGAGCAGCGCGTCGCGAAGCTCAAAGACGGGGGCGCCAACGAACAGGAATTGCGCTCGCTGGAAGAGGGCCTGCGCTGGGCCAAAACGCTGGAAGACGAACAGCAGGCGGCGATCGCCGCCACCCGGCGCAGAGACGACGCCACGGCGCGGGCCATCGTCTTCGGACCGGAATACGAGCGCGAACTGGAGCGCGTTCGCTTCCTGATCGGTCGATTCCGCTACATGCTCGACCAACGCTCGGACGATTCCATCGAGCAGGCGAGCCAGGCGTCGCAGCGGCTGCGCTCGGTGTCCGAAGCCATGGTCGCGATCACGGCGGCGCTGTTCCTGCTGGTGCTGGGCTTCATCCTGAAGCGGCGTATCCTGCGTCCGGTCATGACCCTGAGCGACGTCGTCAACCGACTGGCCGACCAGGACTATACCGTGGAAACCCCGGCCTTCTCGCAAGTCGACGAGATCGGCGACATGGCGCATGCCATCCGCATTTTCCGCGAGAACGGACTGGAACGCCAGCGGCTGGAGCGCGAGCGCGACGCCGACTGGGCGGTGCGTGACCTGCTGGCGCGGATGACCCAGCGCCTGCAGGGCTGCGAGAGCGTGAGCGACCTGTTTGCTGTCGTCCGCCTGTTCGCCCCCGAGATCGCGCCGAGGCTTGCCGGGCGGCTCTATACCCTGGACAACCGCATGGACCTGATGGTCTGCGCGGCCGAGTGGCGCGGGTCGCATGGCGACGGCGCGGAAGGGCGCGGGCCGCGGGGCACCGATGCCGCGTTCGGCCCGGACGACTGCTGGGCGCTGCGACGCGGACAGATCCATGCGCCCGGCGGGGAGATGCTCGACGTGCCGTGCCGCCACGTGGCCCCGTCAGCGGCCCGGGCGACGATCTGCGTACCGCTGACCGCGCAGGGCGAGACGATCGGCCTGCTGGTGCTGGAGAACCTGGCGGCCGACCACGGGCCGGACGAGTCCACCGGCGTCTACATCGAACTGATGTCCGAGACGGTCGGGCTCGCGCTCGCCAACCTGAACTTGCGCGAGGTGCTTCACGAAAAGGCGCTGTTCGATCCGCTGACCGGCCTACGCAACCGGCATGAACTGGACGACACCTTGCGCCGTCTGGTCGCCACGGCGGATGCATCAGGCACGCCGATCGCCTGCCTGATGATGGACATCGACCACTTCAAGCGGCTCAACGACCGCTTCGGCCACGATGCCGGGGATCTCGTCATCCGCACTGTCGCCGCCGTGTTCGCGGGCGGCGCGCGCGAGGACGATCTGGCGCTGCGCTACGGCGGCGAGGAATTCCTGATGCTGATGCCCGGCGCGGACGAGGCGCTGGCGCTGGAACGGGCCGAGCGCATCCGCGAGCGCGTGGCGGGGCTCGACCTCACACACGAGGGGCAGCCCATCGGGCCGGTCACGGTCTCGCTGGGGATGGCGGTCTATCCTCATCACGGACCGATCCAGGCGCTGATCACCACTGCCGACGCTGCCCTCCTCCGCGCCAAGGAAGGCGGCCGCGACCGCGTCGTCGTCGCCACCCAGCGCAGCCGTGGCGGCGGCATGCCGGTTTCGGTCGGGGGCTGACGCCGCATCACGCCTCAAAGCTCATGGGCATGGCCCAGCGAGGCAAGGATATCGCGGCGCAGCGACTGCAGGGCCGGGCTGTCGCGGCGGCGGGGATAGGGCTCCTCGACCGTCACCTCGCGCACGATCCGCGCCGGGCGGGGGCTGAACACGACGATCCGCTGGGCCAGCAGCAGGGCTTCCTCGACATCGTGGGTGACCAGTAGGACAGTGAACCCGGCATCGCGCCACAGGCGCAGGATTTCGGTCTGTAGGGTCATGCGGGTCAGCGAATCCAGCTTTCCGAAGGGCTCGTCCAGCAGCAGCAGGCGCGGGTCGTTCACCAGCACGCGGGCCAGCGCGGCACGCTGGGCCATGCCGCCGGAAAGCTCGCTCGGCAGGGCCTGCTCGAAGCCTTCGAGGCCGACTAGGCGCAAGGTCCGGTCGGTCCGCGCGGCGGCTTCCTGCGGGTCCACGCCCTGCGCCTCCAGGCCGAGCGCGACGTTGCCGTGCACGCTGCGCCATGGATATAGCGTCGGGTCCTGGAACACGAGCAGCCGCGACGGATCGGGGCCGACTATGCGGACCTTGTCTGCGCCGAGTTTGCCCTCGGACGGAGCCTCAAGCCCCGCCAAAAGGCGCAGAAGCGTGGATTTTCCGCAGCCGCTGGGGCCGAGGAGGGCGACGAATTCGCCCGGCTCAATGTCGAGGGTGACGTCGTCCAGCACCGGCAGCGGGCCGCCGGGCGTGTCGAAAGCGTGGTGGACGCCGCGGGCCTGTACGGACAGGCCGGTGGTCGCGGGGGAATGGACCAGAGTTACCATCGAACGATTGCCTTCTGCCAGGCGAGCACGCGGTCGCGCACGGTGAAGAGGAGGGCGATCAGCCCCGAGAACAACAACGCCATCACGATCAGCGCACCGTAGAGGTTGGCATAGGCCGCCCACCCTTGCGCCCACTGCAGATACCAGCCGAGCCCGGCCTTGACGCCCATCATCTCGGCTACGATCAGCACGGCGAACGATGCGCCGAGGCCCATGAAAAGGCCGACGAAAACGTCCGGGAGCGCGGCCGGGATTGCCACTTTCAGGATCAGGAACCGCTCGCTCGCGCCCAAGGTGCGGGCGATGTCATAATACGCCGCATTGACGCCCTTGACGCCTGAGGACGTCAGCACCGCGACCGGAAAGGCGGTCGCCAGCGCGATCAGGAAGGTGCTGGCGCTCTGCGATCCGGGGAACACGAAGAACGCCAGCGGCAGCCATGCGGTGGCGGGCAGCGGGCCGACGAAACGCAGGATCGGGTGGCCCCAGTAGCTCGCCTGTTTCCACCAGCCGATGGCGACGCCGTTGGCGAAACCGACCGCTCCGCCGATCGCATAGCCCGGCAGCAGCAGGAGCAGCGAACGGGCCGCGCTTTCGAGCAATCGGGCGCTGTCGTCGGTGTAGACTTCGAGGATCGACTGGGGCGGCGGGAAGAACGGAAGCGGCAGAATTGCGGTCTTTGCGGTCAAAATCTGCCACAGTGTAAGTAGCACCGCACCCGCGCCGAGCCAGCGATCCCACGGCCGGAGTGCCGCCAGTCGGCCGCGATTTCCGGCGAATGCGAGGAGGCAGAGAGCGGCACTCAACGTGCACTCAATGGCACCCAGAAGCCCCGAACGCGACCATGGCGTGATATCCGGCCACGTCCAGGTGACCCCGGCGGCGGCGGCCCATGCCAGCGCTGCGACAATGCCGCCTCGCCACACCGGAGCGCGCGGGGAAGCCGGTTCGACGACCTCTTCACTGCGTCCGGCGAAGCGATCAGACGATAAGGCGAGGGCGCTGCTGCTCATGGCGTGTCCTTCATGCGAAAAGCTGCTCGACGGTGCGGCTGGCGAAACTTTGCGGATCGGTGGTCGGCTTCATCACGCCGACGTCGCGCAGTTCTCCGGCATAGAGCGCGACTTCGCGGTGGAGGTCGCGGCCGACCGGGTGGTGATCGTGGGTCTGCATCTTCAGCACCGCGACCAGATCCTCGACGCTGGCCTTGGCATAAGGCGCGAAGGCGCGCGCCACCGCCTCGGGCCGCTGCGAGCAGATCGAGGCCGCCGTCGTCAGCGCCTGCGCCAGCGCGACGCCGCTGGCGCGGTCGCGGCGCAGCAGGTCCCCGCTGGCGCCGAGCACGCAGCACACGCGGTCCTGCCAGGGGGCGGAGAGGTTGGAGAGCACCTCCACCAGATCGCCGCCCGAATTCTTCTGCAGCACGTAGGCGATCGGGTCGGAATCGACGAAAGCCTGGATCTCGCCCTTCTCGACCGCAGCGGCGAGGAGCGGCGCGGGGAATGCCTTCCATTCGACGTCGCGGTTCGGGTCGAGGCCGTTGGCCTTCAGCAGCACCGCCAGCGCATTGCGCCCGGCGCCGGTGATTTCCGAAAGGCCGATCGCCTTGCCGCGCAGGCTCTCCACCGCATCGGTGATCCCCGCCCGGCGCGATCCCAGTACGCGGATGCAGCCGCCGTGGGTGCCCGCGATCAGCCGCACGTCGAAGCCCTGTTCCAGCGGCTTGATCCAGCGCAGGATCATGCCGACCCCGGCGTCGGCCTTGCCGGTGGAGATCGCCTCCAGCAGCTGGTCGGTGGACCCGGCGAAGTTCATCAGTTCCACGTCGAGGCCGAAGCGCTCGTAGATGCCCTGTTCCTTGGCCAGCAGCGCGGGGGCGAGGCAGATGGCGTTGGCATTCCACGCCAGCGTGATCTTGCGCTGCCCTTTCGCATTGCGCGGCAGCGGCGCGGGCCGCGCGGCGGCATAGAGCCCGGCCGCCCCCGCCGCCGCGACCACGCCGCCCGCCAGCACGCTGCGCCGGTTGATGAGCGGACGCGGCGGCGGGGCTTCGGGTTCGGCAATATCGTCGTCAGGCGGCGTGAAAGTCATGCGGGCTCGCTTGCTTGGAAGGGAATGGAGACCCGTACGCCGGGGGCTTTCACGCGAAGTGCCCCGGCAAGGATCGATCCTGCTCAACAAGCCTAGCGCCGCGATCGTGCAAGACTATCCGGCAATGGCAATGTGACTATTGAGCTATCTCAACAGATGCCCGGGCGTCAGGCGCAGTCCACAAACTCTCAAGCCAGATCGCGCCGAACTCGTTTGTCGAACGCGGCGGCAGTGAACACAGGTTTCGCGAGACAACTTGTGCTTTCGGAGCTTCGACGATGGCGACCCGTATACTTGAACCCGCTTCGCTGCGCATTCCCGACGCCGCCACCTTGCAGGAAATCACCCGTAAGCTGGCAGCCAGCGCGCAGGACCACGACCGCGCCGCCACGTTCCCGCGCGCCAACTTCGACATTCTGGCCAAGGCGGGCCTCATCGGCCTGACGGTCGATCCAAAGCTGGGCGGCGCGGGCGCGGGCTATGCCGACACGCTGCGGGTGCTGGGCGCGGTGGCGAAGGGCGAGCCGTCCACCGCGCTCATCCTGTTCATGACCTATGCCTTCCACGCCGCCGAGAAGGCTGCCCGCTGGCCGCGTCCTCTCTACGAACGACTGGCGCGCGAGGCGGTGGCGGGACGCGGATTGATCGGCACGTTTCGCGTCGAGCCGGAACTCGGCACCCCGGTACGCGGCGGCCTGCCGAAGACCACCGCCACCCGCACCCCGCAAGGCTGGCGCATCAGCGGCGAGAAAATCTATTCTACCGGCTCCACCGGGCTCGACTGGTTCGTCGTCTGGGCGCGCACCGACGAGGCAGTCCCGCGCGTCGGCAGCTTTCTCGTGGACCCGGCGACGCCCGGCATCACCATCGTGCCCGAGTGGGACCACCTCGGCATGCGCGCCACGGTCAGCCACAAGGTCGTCTTCGAGGACGTGGCGATCCCGTCCGAACACGCGGTCGACGTCAGGCTCCCGGCCGAATGGGAAGCGTCGGCGGGCCAGGCTGCGGCCCAATCGCTGTGGAACGCGCTGGCGATCGCCACGATCTACGACGGGGTCGCCCGCGCCGCACGGGACTGGCTGGTCGGCTATCTCAACGCGCGGGTGCCCGCGAACCTCGGGGCTGCGCTGGCGACCCTGCCGCGCGTGCAGGAGAAGCTGGGCGAGATCGAGGCGCTGCTCTACACCAACCGCGCCCTGATCGCAGGCGCGGCGCGGGCGGCCGACGAAGGCGCGCTGCCCTCCGCCACCGAGGCCAACCTGATCAAGCATGTCGCCAATGCGAACGCGATCCAAGCGGTGGCGCTGGGGTTGGAACTGACCGGCAACCCGGGCATCAGTCGCAACAACCCGCTTGAGAGGCATTACCGCGACGTGCTGTGCAGCCGGATTCATTCGCCGCAGGCTGACACTGTGCTGGTCGGGGCAGGGCGCAAGGCATTGTTGGGGGTGTGAGGCGGGGACGAGTGTTTTCGTCCCGCCACTCCGCTCATGCTGAGCGGGACAGGTTGTCAGCTTGGGTGATGGGGTGGACGCCCCCCGACGGCATCGATGTGCCATAGTGGAGGTGTTGAACACCACTTGAGGAGGCGTCCGTGTCGGAAGTTACCACAATCGGTTTGGATATCGCCAAGAATGTTTTCCATGCGCATGGTGCGGATGCGCGTGGGCGAGCGTTGTTCAGTCGCAAAATCAGCCGCACCAAGCTGCTGGAATTCTTTGCCCAGCATCCGCGGTGCACGGTGGCGCTCGAGGCTTGCGGAGGCGCGCATCA
>NZ_ALVC01000303.1:0-4139 GCF_000293195.2 Sphingomonas sp. LH128 | reverse complement strand
ATGTAGGCAGTCGAGGCGGTGATCTTGAACTGCGGGGTGATGCGCAGGGTGGCGTCGGCCTCGATGCCCTTGATGATCGCGCCGCCCGGCACGTTGCCGGTGATCGTCTGGTTGCCGAGCGGGCCGCCGGGAACCGTCAGGTTCTGCTGCATGTCCTTGTAGTCGGACACGTAGCCCGCAACGTTGAATTCCAGCTTGCGATCGAACGCCGAGAGCTTGGCGCCCACTTCGTAGGCGTCCACGGTCTCGGGCTGGAACGGGGTGCTCGCGGTGGCGGCGGTGGCCGCGCGGGGGCTGAAGCCACCCGAACGATAGCCGCGCGACCAGCTGGCATAGAGCATCACGTCGCTGCTGGGGCGATAGTCGATGCCGACCTTGGGCGTGAACTTGGTGAAGTTCGCGTCCCCGGAACCGATCAGGCCCGCCGTGGCGAAGCTGTTGGTCAGCTTCTTGTTGTCATGGCTCCAGCGACCGCCGAAGGACAGGCGCCACTTGTCGGCGAAGGCCCAGTTGAAGTCGCCGAAGAAGGCGTAGCTGGTGGTCTTGCCGACGTTGGTCTGGGCGTTGGTATCGAACTCCATCGGCGGAATGCTCGGATCGAAGCCGAAGAAGCGCGTCCACTGCGTCAGGCTGTACTTCGAATGGAAGTAGTACCCGCCGACAACGTAGTCGAACCCGGTGAACAGGTTGCCTGCAGCGCGCAGTTCCTGGCTCCACTGCGTGTACTTCTGGCGGCGATCGACGTAGTAGAGATCGCTCGACGACCCGTCGAAGTCCTGGGTCTGCGCTTCCTTGCTGTGCCGCCAGCCGGTGATCGAGCTGAGCTTGATGCCGCCCAGATCATAGTTCATCTGCAGCGTGGCGTTGGGCGCCTTGTAGGTGCTCTTGGCGGGCAGGGTGAACACCGTATAGAGGTCGGTAGTGTTGTTGCGGCCGCATTCGTTGGCGGGGATCAACCCGCAGAACAGTTCGGTGCTGTTGGTCAGGTTGCTGACCACCGGCTCGAAGCTCTGCACCACGTTCTCGACCGAAAGCTGGGCGTCGAAGCCCGATCCGGCAGGCTCGAACAGCAGGCTGGCGCCGTAGCTGTCGGCCTTGCTGCCGCCCGCGCGGGTGTTGCGGATGGCATTGCGGTAGAAGCCGTCGGACTCGTTGTGGAAGTACCAGCCCTTGATGCCCCAGGTCTCGCCGTCGCCATAGTTGACGATGGCCTTGCCGGCCCAGGTGTTCCAGCGGCCGTAGGTGAATTCGGCCTTGCCGCCGGGCTCCATGGTGGGCTTGGTGCGGGTGATGTTGATGACGCCGCCGATGGTGTTGGCGCCGAACAGCGTGCCCTGCGGCCCGCGCAGCACTTCGATCTGGGCGATGTCGAAGGCGTCCTGCAACTGGCCGGTGTTGGTGCCGATCGTCACCCCGTCCACCACGACGCCGACGGTCGGGGTCTGCGACTTCTCGATGTCGGCATAAGTCAGGCCGCGGATCGAGATGTTGGCCGCCTGCGCGCCTGAATTCTGCTGGGTGATGAGCAGGCCCGGCGCGGCGCCCTGCAGGTCGCCGATGTTGGCCGAGGCCTTGTTCTCAAGCATCGCCGCGCTGACGGCGGTGATCGCGATCGGGGTTTCCTGCAGCGTTTCCGAGCGGCGGCGGGCCGAGACGATGATCTCGTTCGGATCGACCACGGCGGTGTCGGCCGCCTGCGGGGCGGCGTCCTGCGCGAAGGCGGGTGCCGAAATACAGGTCAGTGCGCTGGATGCGAGTGCGAGCTTGATGAGCGCGGTGTTCCGCGCTCCGCGAACATGTGCGGATGCCATCAGTTTATCCTCCCGGTGCGGCCGCGATTCTGTGAGGCCGTCTTCCGGTGGTCACTATGCATCGGATCGTTTCGCGCCCTACCTGTCGATTTGCACAGGTGCAGGTTTGCGTCCGAAATCGGACCACTCGCATAAATAGAGGAGATCGATGCCATGGCCGAGAACCGGCGATTCCTGCTTGCGCGCAGGCCGGAAGGGGAACCCGTTCCCGAAGACTTCATGCTGGTGACCGAACCTGTCCCCGCGCCGCCGCCCGGCGGTATCGTGGTGCGCAACCATTACGCCTCTCTCGATCCGGCCCAGCGCGGATGGATGGACGATACGGAAAGCTACATGCCGCCGATCCCGCTCGGCGATCCGGTGCGCGCAACGACGGTGGGCGTGGTCCATGCCTCGGACAACCCGGACTTCGCGGTCGGCCAATGGGTCATGGGGCTCAACGCACTGGAGGACTACTCCGTCGCCATGCCCGGCGGCTTCACGATGCCGATCGATGTAGAGGCCGTGGCGTCGCCGTCGAACTTCCTGTCCGCACTCGGCGCGGTCGGGCTCACGGCCTACTTTGGGCTGACGGAAGTGGCAAAGCCCCGGCCGGGTGAGACTCTGCTGGTCTCGGGCGCGGCAGGCGCCGTAGGCTCGGCCGTCGGCCAGATCGGCAGGATCATGGGCTGCCGCGTGGTCGGCATCGCAGGTGGTGCGGAAAAGTGCCGCCGCCTGATCGACGACTACGGCTTCGACGCCGCCATCGACTATAAGGGCAAGGACCACGCGAGCCTCGTCTCCGAGATCGCGGCGGCCGCTCCCGACGGCGTCAACGTGGTGTTCGAGAACGTCGGCGGCCCGGTGCTGGAGGCGGAAGTCTTCACCCTTGCGCATCACGCCCGGATCGTCCTGTGCGGCCTCATCGCCGAATACAACACGCCCGAAAAGCTGGGCCTGCGCAACTTGTGGCAGATCCTGGCCCGGCGCGCGACGATCCACGGGTTCCTGATCGCCGACTACGCGCACCGCTTCGCTGAAGGCGGCGCGCAGATGGCGCAATGGTTGGCAGAAGGAAAACTGCGCGCCGACGAGGACGTGCAGGAAGGGCTCGAGAACGCCTACCCGGCCTTCATGCGGCTGTTCTCCGGCGCGAATACCGGCAAACTGGTGTTGAAGATCGCATGAGCGCGGGCAGGCTGGCGGGCCGCAGGGCCATCGTTACCGGAGCAGGCTCGGGCATCGGTGCGGCCGTCGCCGCGCGGCTGGCGGCGGACGGGGCGCAAGTCTTCACCGCCGACATCCAGGGCGAGGTGGACTTCATCGCGGACCTTACCGAAGCGGATGCCAATGCGCGGCTGGTCGCCGCCGCGATAGAGCGGATGGGCGGGCTGGATACGGTTGTCCCCTGCGCCGGGATCAGCGCCTTCCATCCTCTGGAGGGGCATGACGACGCGTACTTCCAGCGCGTGCTCGACGTGAACCTCGTCGCCGTGTTCCGTCTGGTGCGCGAGGCTACTCCGCACCTGAAAGCACACGGGGCAGGGCGCATCGTCACGATCGGCTCGACCACCTCGACATATGGGGATGAGGGCCTGTGTGCCTATTCGGCATCCAAGCACGCAGTGCTGGGCTTCACCAAGTCCGTCGCAGCGGAGCTGGGGCCTTTCGGCGTCACCGCCACGTGCGTCCAGCCCGGCGCCATCGACACGCCGATGACGGCTCCCGCTTTTGATCAGATGCCGGAATACCGTACCTTCTGGGAAGGCAAGGCCCCGCTGCGCCGCCTCGGGCAAGCCGGGGACATCGCCGATGTCGTGGCCTTCCTGTGCAGCGAGGACGCGCGGTTCGTTTCCGGCCATGGCCTGTGGGTGGATGGTGGCGCGATGGTGCGGCATTGATCGCCAAAGGTGGGGACGGAGCAAGACCCAAAGCCGATCGGGACCTGGCGAGATAAATCCGCCGCAATCCCTCCCGCCGTATGTTCGCGGGTTGGTCCGGCACGCCGAGCCGACGGCGCTGCGATCGGTCGATAAAAGGTCAGCGCGGCGCGTTCCTGCACAACCTGCTGCGAAGCATGTCCCGCGCTTGGACAAGAATGGCAGGGTCCTGCCATATGTATGAACCGACATAGGTCACGACCCCTGAGGGCAATGCGAAGGCTATGATCCCCAGTGGCGATATGGACGCTTCGCTCGTCCGCACACATGCAAGTATCAGCACAACCATGAGTGCGCTGCTGGTCAGCGCGGGCCTAAGGCTTGCGAAAACGTCGCGAAACGGAATTTCCAGGCGTTTGCGCAGCAAATAGAGGCCATAAGGCAGAACGAGATAGCCACGAACCACTCC
>NZ_ALVC01000302.1:0-2339 GCF_000293195.2 Sphingomonas sp. LH128 | reverse complement strand
GGGAACCGCCGATCCTTGATGCGGCCTGGTGCAGCCCTCATGCTAGGAAGACACTGACGGGGGGATTTAACAAACTAACGCCCGCCCATCGAGCGGACCTTCACCCTGCGCCGTCTCGCGCCCGAACGATCGCGCTGTATTCCAGCAGCGTTTGCCGGACATTCTCATCATCCACCACATTGAGCGCATGGCCGGTGGCCGATGCCTGATCCGTCCGCATTTCGAGCCAAGCGATCCGCGCCGCGTTCGGCGCTACGCAACCATGCTCGAGCGCGATCTGCTCACTGTAACCGGCGATAACGTCGTTGATGGCCTCAAGGGCCGCCTCATAGGCGATGGCCTGATCTTGGGTCCACAAGGGCGCTGTCGGTGAGAGGGCAGTCACCTTGCCATATAGAGAGGGCAACTGGTCTCCCGGCAAGCGCAAACTACGCCATTTGCGCTTGCCGAGAGTGGGCGGCCCTACCGGGGGGCTTGGGCCGTTGCTGGGCCTATAATCCTCAAACTCACAACGCCAAATGGCGTTGGATAGATTGAAAGGGCGGCGCGACAAACAGATGCCCCCTCGAAGCGCATCGTGCGAAGTTGCGCATGGACCGCGACAATTCTCGCTCTCAGTTGTCGCTCAACCAAGCGAGCTGCTGACCGATTCCAAGCCCCTCCATCGGAACCGATGCGCGCCGTTCGATCTGCGGCCAAAGGGGATCGCGATAGTTGCGGCCTGCGAGAACGATCAGCGGCGCGGCGGCGTCGATCTGCTCGGCCATTGCTTCGATCACGCGCGCGCCCCAAAGGCGGCGCGCGCCTGCCTTCATCGCGCCTAGCGTTTCGTCATAGGGCGCGATGACGGTTTCCGGGGCGATCAGGCCATGCTTTGCTGACAGGATGAACCATGCGCCGCCCTGTCGTTCGACATAGGCACGGGCCTTCTGGAACCATGGCGATGCGTAAAGATCGCGCGCCGGGGCGGGGCGGTCCAGCTTCGCAGCAACGCAAGCGACAAGGAAAACCGGAGACGGGGACGGGGGAGGGTCGATGACAGACGGCGGCGCTGCCTCAAGATCGGCAATGACGGTGCAGCGGCCCCATTTCTGCAATTGGCGCTGCCATCCTTTCGGCGGTCCTTGGCGCTCGGCAACGTGGCTAAGGGTCGGTCCACCGAACAAGTCGGGTTGCTCCCCGATGCGCTGCACCGGGGGAACGTAGCGAGGTTCGCGGATGCAATGGCGGGCCATGCTCGATCCCCTCAAAAGGCGAAAGCGGTCTGGCCGCTCGCCTCGGTAAAGCTGGCGCTATCGCCTGCCGCGTAACGGTCGCGGCCCATGGGGGACCATTGCAGATGCCCGGAACGGTCATAGGAAAACCAACCATCCTCGATCCCGATGATGAAAGACCATGCCTTATCCTCGGCGCAAGGTCCGTGAAGATTGATCGGCCAATGCTCGGCCCCGCGTTCCTGCTGGCAGGGAGACGGCGCGGAAAAGCTGCGAAGCAACGCGGCGCGGTCGGTCGGCTCGGTAGCTCCCATTTCCCGCATGATCTGGCGGGCCTCGACGGTGCTGATGTGGCCGCTCGCCTTCCTGTCGGCGTGGTCCGAATAGCGAAGGCCATAGACAACGGCATTGAAGATATTGCGCGGCTCGGTGAACTCCTGCGTGGCGAGCAATTCGCGCCATTTCCCGGCGCTGATAAGGTCCACCGCATGATGCCAGAGCGAATGAACGCGGTTGCTGTAGCCGTGGCGGTTCGTCACGCCATCGCGGGCGATCTCGATCCCTAGCGCACGCTCGACGTGTTGCACGAAAGGATGGGCGGCAAGCAAAGGATGGCGAAGGCCGATCTTGCGCGGCTCGTCCTGCTCTGCGCGGATGACCTCGATGGGGAACTGAAACAGGCGCGACGGCAGATTCCACGGCGCGGAAAGGGGAAAGTCGCGGGGCACATCAAGCGCCCCGTTAATGTCCAGCACAAAGCCGTTTGGCGCGAAGCCTGCGGCAATGATCTGGTCGCCCAGCTGGTCGGCCTGCGCGGTGCGTATCGCGGCGGCGGCGCTCATGCGCTCAACTCCGCATAGGTGGCGCTGCACTCGTAGCGGATCGCATCGCCATCCCACATAGGACCGCAAACGCCCTTGAATTTCGGTGCGCCCTGCAACTCAGGCCGCTGGCTCGGATTGCTGTCGTAACCGCTGCATTGAAGCCCCTCGACCGCTGCCCGGCTGACGATGGTTTCAAAGGTCGCGCCCTCGATCTCGATCCGGTCAAAGTCCTGCTCGGTCTGGCGGTAGATACGGATTTTCATGGGCTTTCCCTTCCTAATTGAGCCGAAGGCGATGACGG
>NZ_ALVC01000301.1:0-2071 GCF_000293195.2 Sphingomonas sp. LH128 | reverse complement strand
GCTCGACCCGGCGGCGAAGATTGCAGGTCGCTGGCGCGATCCCTTGACGGGCTTCAGCATCGGACAGTTGCGTGCCCGCTTGACCAAGCCGCGCATGGCCCCTAGGTGACCCCGACCGTCACGGTATGCTTCAGTGGGGGCCCGTAGCTCAGTAGGTAGAGCAGCTGACTTTTAATCAGCGGGTCACAGGTTCGAATCCTGTCGGGCTCACCATGTTTTGCGGCGGTTGCGGAAAAGGTGCGGAAGTGGCGAAGGCCACTTCCCACCATATTCCCCTTTTCATCATGGTTTTGCAGGCCTGATCTGAATGGTCGAAAGTCGAGACCGGGCCTGTGGCGAATCTGGCCGGCCCGGATCGTGCTCCTAAGCCCTTCGGCGTATGGGCTGTAGGCATTATTGTGTCGTGATCCAGGTTCCTCAACCCGTCTTGGTAAATGTTGATAGCGCGTTTAAGCCTATCACCGGATCCGATGGAGAAACCAACTTTGGGGCATTTTGAAGAACTAGGGCTATGGCAACGTAACATCGGCGCAGGTGCAGCGCCCGCCAAGCGAGAGCAACTGCGTGCCAGCTATCGTCAGTTCTGGGACAACGCGGTCGAATTGTCGCGAGAGATCCAGCGTGACCTCCCCCAACTCACTTTGCACGATGACCGGCATTTCGAGGCTCTGTGGGCGCGTGCAGATCAGCTGGCTGGTCAAGAATTCACACTGACGCCGCTTGAAGTTTTCGTTTTTGGTGCTGCCATCCTCCTGCATGACGCCGCCAATTCGCTCGCGGCGTTCCCCGGCCGCCTCGCGGCAATCGAGGCCACGCCAGAGTGGCGCGACGCTTTGGCACAGTGGGCCGAGCGGCAGGAGGGTAGTGGGCTCGTCGAACCCGATGCAGAGGTCAGACGCGTGCTGTTGTTGGACACGTTGCGCAGCGTCCATGCGGAGCGAGCGCGTGACCTTGCAGACTTCGAGGTCGAGACGGCGGGTCGACGCCAGTATTTGCTTGGCGATGATCAGTTGCGCACCCATCTGGGGCCCTTGATCGGCGAGATCGCGGCGAGTCATCATTGGGATGTGGATACGCTCGTAAAGCGCCTCGGGGGTACGCGTGGATCACTCGCTGGTATGCCAGCCGACTGGACTATTCGTCCGATTTTGTTGGCGGGTCTTTTACGCTGTGCTGACGCAACTCAACTTGACCAAGACCGCGCGCCTGATTTTCTTTACGGGCTACTGCAGTTGCGCGGCTTGTCGGAACAGCATTGGCGGGCACAAAATCGGCTCGCGCATCCATACGTTGACGCTGCACACCCTGAGGCACTGGTGTTCACGTCTACTCGACCATTCGCAGAAGAAGACGTGGGTGCTTGGTGGATTGCCTATGACGCGCTTCGCGTTGCCAACCATGAACTTCAAGCAACGGACGCGCTCCTGCGCGATCTTGCCCTACCCCCGCTCCAGGTAAACCGGATTCGGGGCGCTGAAACACCCGATCGCCTCTCTGCGCTGGTCCAGGTCAACGGCTGGCACCCTGTACTCGCCGATGTCAGAATTTCGCGGGTTGACAGGATCGTGGAGTTGTTTGGAGGTGAAAAGCTCTACGGGCATCAAATGTGGGTACCAGTCCGCGAGTTAATCCAAAATGCCGCCGACGCGATCCGCTATCGTCGGGAGCTTGAACCTGTGACCAGCGCCTATAGCGGCCGGATTGTTGCCCGTTTGCGTGATGACGGTTCAGAGCATGTCTGGATTGACGTCGAAGATGACGGAATTGGGATGTCAGAGGCAGTACTCACAGGACCGCTTATCGATTTCGGCGAGAGTTATATCTCTTCTAGTCTGGTGAAGGCGGAGCGACCGGGCCTATTGTCCAAGGGGCGCAAGCGTACTGGTAAATATGGCATTGGCTTCTTCTCGGCATTCATGATTGCTGATGAGATTAGCGTGCTTTCCCGACCGTTCGACGCGGGAGTGGATCAATCACGGACGCTTAATACCAAACCCCATTAATCAGAACCCATGTGCCCATTTGCGGATGCCGATGGACATGATGCGCCATGGCTGATCGACGAGCTTGT
>NZ_ALVC01000300.1:0-3627 GCF_000293195.2 Sphingomonas sp. LH128 | reverse complement strand
TATTCTTTGCAGTCGACATTTATGTCGAGCATTGCGGCCGGAGGCGTGGGATTGCGTCGATTGGTCATGATTTTACTCCAGATAATTGCTCCTTCTTCGGCCTCACCAAGTCGAAGGAGCCGCTATGTCATCAAGATCATTTGCTTCGTTTGAGCCTGCGCCGCGCAGGACAGAAGATCCGCCCAGTCCCGACGCACTACTCACCGCATTCCTCTCCTCTCTATCTTCCGAGGGGGCGGCGTGTTCGGTCGTGTACGGTGCTGCTGTCCGGCATTTTCTGCACTGGCTGGATTTTCAGGGGATCGCGATCCGCATGCTCGACGATCGTGTCGTTCGGCGGTTCGAGAAGCATCGGTGCCGGTGCCACCGGTATTCGGCGCAGCAAGCGATCTACAAGGCTGATATTGCGGCGCGGGTCAGGCGTTTCGTCAGATTTCTGGAAGATCGAGGATACATCGCTGTTGGCGACGACCAGGCCGATATCGGCGAGCATCTTGCCGCCTATTCGGCCAAGATTGCCGGTCAGATGTTCACCAGAGGAACGGCGCGCAACTACAGATCCGACGCCGAGCATTTTACCGCATGGTTGCGGGTGTCACGCCTGGCTTTGAGCGACGTCGATGCCGAGCTGATCGAACGATACGCCCACCACGATTGCCGATGCCCGGTTTATCGCAAGCGAGGCAAGCTGGTGAGGTCGGGGACGAAGCGGCGACGGCGTTGTGCTCAGAGTTTTGTTGAGTTCCTGCGCACCCGTGGTGCGATCGCACCGCTGGAGCCGGCAGTGGAGGCCGATCCGCACATGTCGGCCTACCTGGCGTGGCTCAAGCAGCACCGGGGAGCGAGCGACGAGACGATCCGCCGTTACCGGAGCGATATCACGCGGCTCACGCCTATGCTGGGCGAGCCCTCGCAATGGGACGCTGCCATCCTGAGACGCGCGTTCGAACGGCGAAGCAAGGAGACCCCAGGGTCGGTCTCGCTGCTCGTCACGATCATGAGGAGCTACATTCGTTTTCTGATCGGTCAAGGCGAGTGCCGACCGGCTCTTTTGCACGCGATCCCATCGGTTCAGCGATACCGCCTTTCGAACCTGCCGCGCTACGTCGATGCGGCGACCATCGAGAGGATAATCGCGGCGTGTGGAACCCACCGTCCGGTGGAAGTGCGTGACAAGGCGATCATTCTCCTGCTTGCCAGGCTCGGACTGCGAGCGGGCGATGTCAGGGACATGCGGCTCGGCGATATCGATTGGCGGGGCGGGTACGTCCGGGTCAAGGGCAAGACGCGAAGGCCGGACCGCTTGCCACTGCCGCAGGATGTCGGCGATGCGATCCTTGCCTATCTGGCGACAGCTCGTCCCAGGTCTGGCGAGGAACATCTCTTCCTCCGTGCATTGGCGCCGTTCACACCATTTGTCTCGTCGGCCGAGATTGCAGGGATCGTGTCGCGCGTTCTCGATCGGGGCGCGATCGAAGGGGTGCCGAGCGGGTCGCACATTTTTCGGCATTCGCTTGCCACCAACATGCTGCGCGCGGGCGCGGGTCTGGAGTCCGTTGGGACCATCCTGCGTCACAGCTCGCCCGAGACTACCGCCATCTACGCCAAGGTCGATCTGCCGATGCTCACGAAGATCGCGCAGCCTTGGCCAGGAGACCTGCCATGCTGAACACCCATATCGTCCGCTATGTTGGGCTGCATCGCAGTCTGGGCCGCAAGTTTGCCGAACAGGAACGCATGCTCCAACTCTACTCGGGCTTTGCTTCAGGCTTTGGCGATAGGCACACCAGGATCGAGCGGATCTACGACTGGTGCCATACCTCGAGTTCGCAATACGTGGCGCGGAGACGGTTCGATACCCTGCGCAACTTCAGTCTTTTCGCCCAAGCCGAGGATTCGGCCCACGAGGTTCCGCCCGCCGGTGTATTCGGCCGCGGCAAGCGGCCGCGCCCGACGCCGCATATTATCGAACCGGAACAGATCCGGGCGATCATGACGGCAGCGTTGGAGCTCCCGCCCAAGGGCATGATCAGCCCGCATACCTACCATTGCTTGTTTGGACTGCTGGCCGCGACGGGCCTTCGGATTTCCGAGGCCCTGGCGCTGCAATGCGATGACTTGGTCGAAGATGGCCTGATTGTTCGCAACGGCAAGTTCGGCAAGCAGCGCCTGATAGTCTTGCAGCCATCGACCCGTCAGGCGCTCGAAGCCTATCTCGCCACCCGAGTAAGGCTCCGAGCCACGGGCAGCGATCTGTTCGTAACGATCCGGGGGAGAGCACCACACAAGGTGCGTGCCCACATCGTGTTCGTCAGACTGGCGCGGCAGCTCGGATATCGTGGACCAACCGGAACAGCGGGTATGCGGCTTCACGATTTGCGGCACACTTTCGCCGTGCGATCGCTGGAGTCATGTCCGCCCGACAGGGAAGCGGTTGCACACCACATGGCCGGTCTCAGCGTCTATTTGGGGCACGCCTCGATCGCCAACACCTATTGGTATCTCGAGGCCACTCCGGTGCTGCTGCGCGACATCGCAGCCGTGAGCGAACACCTGTTTCTGGGAGAAGCAGCATGACGGCGCTCGCTCCCCATCTTTCCGCATACCTCCGCGAGCACTTGCCACGCGAACGCGCCGTCAGCCCGCACACGGTGAAGACCTATGCCAACTGCTTCGTTTTGCTGGTCCGGTTTGCTGCTGATCGGCTGAAGCGTCGACCGACCGATCTCGAGGTCGAGGATCTCGGCACCGATATGATCCTGGCATTTCTCGACCATATCGAAGCCCAGCGCGGCAGCTCGGTGCGGACCCGCAACGGCAGGCTCGCCGCGATCCGGTCCTTCTTCCGGTACATGGAGTATCGGATCCCGGCTTGCCTTGATCAAGCGCTTCGGGTCCGATCGATCCCGAGCAAGAAGACGGACAAGGCGCTCATAGACTACCTCGACCGGGACGAGATCAAGGCATTGCTCGATGCCCCGGATCCCCGGACACGCCTTGGCACCCGTGATCGCGCCATGCTGCATCTGACCTATGCCGGCGGGCTCAGGGTGTCGGAACTCGTGTCGCTGCAACTGCGCGATTTCCCGGACCGCTCGCTGTCCACCGTGCACATCATGGGCAAAGGCCGCCGCGAGCGGGTCTTGCCGCTATGGAAGGAGACCCAGTTCGCACTGCGCGCATGGCTTGCGATCCGTCCCGAAGCGCAAGTGGCCGAGATATTCCTCAACGCCAACGGGCAGCCCATGACCCGCGATGGGTTCGCATTCCGACTGACTGAACACGTCAAAACTGCGGCAGCGAAGCAGCCTTCGATCCTCCGCAAACGGGTTACGCCGCACGTGCTGCGCCATTCCTGCGCGATGCACACGCTCGCGGCGACCGGGGACATCCGCAAGGTCGCGTTATGGCTCGGTCACGCCAGCATCCAGAGCACCGAGACCTATTTGCGCGCCGATTCCGAGGAGAAGCTGCAAATCCTCGCGGCCCACGGCGCACCTGCGATCAAGCCCGGACGTTTCAAGCCACCATCCGATGCCTTGATCACCATGCTCACCGACGTTCGGAGGCGGGCTTAGCCCGTCCCCGGACATTCCCTCAACCCTCATATTATCTGGAGTAAAATCA
>NZ_ALVC01000299.1:0-25777 GCF_000293195.2 Sphingomonas sp. LH128 | reverse complement strand
TGGTGGACGCACTTGGGCTCGAACCAAGGACCCGCTGATTAAGAGTCAGCTGCTCTACCAACTGAGCTATGCGTCCACGCTACCTGTCCTCGAAGGGCCTTGCGGCCCCGCCGGTCGGCGGCGGAGAGGTCCCTATAACGGCAGATTTTTACATTGGAAGCGAAAACTTGAAAAAGTTTCAGCCGAGTGACCCTCTGCCCTGATTCCAACGGTTTACCGCCATGATCGTGCCCAGGCAGATCATGTTGGTGAGCATCGAAGTGCCACCGTGGCTCATGAAGGGCAGGGGAATTCCGACCACCGGCGCAAGGCCCATGACCATCATCAGGTTGATCATCACGTAGAAGAACATCGTCGCGGTCATGCCCGCCGCCAGCAGGCTGGAGAAGCGGTCCGGCGCGCGACGGGCGACGCCCATGCCCCAGCCGATCACGACGGTGAACACGAAGAGGACGAACAGCCCGCCCATCAGACCCCACTCCTCCGACATGGTCGCGAAGACGAAGTCGGTGTGGGGTTCGGGCAGATACTGCAGGTGGCTCTGCGTGCCGTTGCCGAAGCCCTTGCCGAAGATGCCGCCCGAGCCGATCGCGATCTTGGACTGGGTGATGTGGTAGCCGGTGCCGAGCGGGTCGCCCTCCGGGTCCATGAACACCAGCACGCGGTTACGCTGGTAATCGTGGAGCAGCGTGAAGAACGCGATCGGGGCGATGACCATCATGGCACCGCCCGCGCCCAGAAACCACCACAAGGGAAGTCCCGCGAGGAACATCGTCACCACGCCGCCGAAGCATACGGCGGTCGCGGTGCCCAGGTCGGGCTGGATCAGCACGAACAGCGCCGGAACGCCGATCAGCACGCCCGCCGGGACGAGGCCGCGCCAGCTGGCGGTCATGGCGTGGGGCAGCGTCTCGTAGAAGCGCGCGAGCACGAGGACGATCGCGGGTTTCATCAGCTCCGACGGTTGCAACGACATGAAGCCGAGGTTGAGCCAGCGCTGGCTGCCGCCGCCGACCGCGCCGATCAGTTCGACGAGGACCAGCAGGATCAGGATCGCGCCGTAGATGGGATAGGCCGCCATCCGGAACAGGTTGCGGCTCATCCGGGCGATGACCATGGCCATGACCAGGAACACGCAGAAGCGTACCACATGGCTGAGCGCATAAGGCTGCAGGCTGCCGCCCGCCGCCGAATAGAGCACCGCCGCGCCGAGGCCGACCAGCCCGCAGAGCGGGATGATCATCTGCCACGGCTGGCGCGAGATCGCCTCGGGAACAATGGAGCGGCTCATTGCGGCGATCCTCCGGCCCCGGGCGAAGTCGCGGGCGTAGCGGTAGGCGAGGGCGCCGGTGCCGGTCGATCGGCCTCGTCGGCAGGCTCGGGCGCGGGCGACTGCGCCTCGCTGATGGGCTGGCGCGGGTCGTCGGGCTGGTCGGCGCCCTGCAGCTTGCGGCGCTCCTCTTCCGGCGAAACCTTGGGGGCGCCGACCCCGTACTGCGCGGAATAGGCGCGGAAGCGGGCGTCGAGGCGCTCCTTGGCGGTGCCGCCCCACTTCGTCTCGAGTTCGGTGAGGACTTCCATGCCCTTCTCCTTGTCGAAGATGTAAGTCAGCACGTCGCGCGCGATGGGATAGGCCGCGCCGGAACCGCCGCCGTGTTCGACGACCACGGAGCAGGCATAGCGTGGGTTATCGGCAGGGGCGAAGCAGATGAAGTGCCCGTGGTCGCGGTGCTTCCACAAGCCGCCCTTGCCGTTGCCGACGTTGAGGCCGACGACTTGCGCGGTGCCGGTCTTGCCCGCCAGCTTGATGTCGGGGAAGGGCAGGCGCGCATGAGGCGCCGATCCGGGACCGTTGGCGACGTCGGACATGGCCTGCCGAATATAGGCGAGATGCTCCTCGGGCACGCCGAGGGATGCCTGCTTTTCATGTTCATGGCCATGGATCATCCTGGGCATGATGATCCGGCCGCTGGCGATGCGCGAGGCCTGAATCGCCTGCTGCAGCGGGTTCACGAGGAAGTAGCCCTGACCGATCGTGGCGTTGACCGTGTCGAAGGTCTGCCATTCCTTGTCGTACTTCTTGAGCTTCCACGCGGGGCTCGGCACCGTGCCGTAGGACTGGCCCGCAACCGGCAGCGGAAACTCCTGCCCAAGGCCGAGCCGCTTGGCCATCGCCGCGATCGGATCCATGCCGATGCGCTGGGCGAAGTGGTAGAAGTAGACGTCGCAGCTCTGGTAGATGCCCTTGGCCATGTTGACCTGGCCGTGGCCGCGCCGCTGCCAGCAGTGGAACACGCGGTTGCCGACGCGCAGGCCACCGCCGCAGAACACGCTTTCGTTCGGATCGAGGCCGGCTTCCATGAACGATAGCGCCACCATCGGCTTGACCGTGGAGCCCGGCGGATAGAGCCCGCGCAGCACCTTGTTGCGCAGCGGCACGTGATCGTCGTCCGACAGCATCTTCCATTCGAGACGGCCGATGCCGTCGGAAAAGCTGTTGGGATCGAAACTGGGCATCGACGCCATCGCAAGCACGTCGCCGGTCTGGCAGTCCATCACGACGACGGCGGCCGATTCGGGGCCGATGCGCCGGGCCGCGTAGTCCTGGATCGCGGCGTCGATGGTCGTCTTGATGGTCTTGCCCGGAACATCCTCGCGCGTGTCGAGGTCGCGCACGATGCGGCCCGAGGCGGTCACCTCGACGCGCCGCGCACCGGGAGTGCCGCGCAGATCCTTCTCGTAAAATTTCTCGAGCGCGTCCTTGCCCAGCTTGTAGCCGGGCGTGAGCAGGACGGGGTCGTGGTCCTTCTCGTACTCCTCGGCCGAGGCGGCGCCGACGTAGCCGATGAGGTGGCCTACAGAGGGGCCGGTAGGGTAGAAGCGCGAGTAGCCGCGCTGGGTGACCACGCCGGGAAGGTCCGGCAGGCGCACGCTGACCGAGGCGAAACGCTCCCAATCCAGGCGGGATGCGACCTCGACCGGGGCGAACCCGTGCGAGCGGTCCAGCTTGTCCTGCAGGTCCTGCATCGCGATCGGCGTGAGCGACAGCAGCTTGCCGAGTTCGGCGATAGTGCGCTCGGGATCGCTCATCCGCTCGGGGATCACGTCGACGCGAAAGTCGGCGCGGTTGGAGGCGAGGGGCTGGCCATGGCGGTCGAGAATCCAGCCGCGACGCGGCGGGATCAGCGACAGGTTGACGCGGTTGCTCTCCGCCTTGAGCTTGTACTTCTCGTTCTCGAAGACCGAGAGGTACGTCATGCGCGCGGCGAGCAGGCAGCCGATGCCGCCCTGGATGCCGCCGACGACGATGGTGCGCCGGTCGAAGCTGTTGCGCAGGGTGCCGTTGGTGACGTGCGGGGCGCGGATCAGACGCCTGAAATTGAACTTCATGAGCAGGACTTCATCGCATGACCACGAAGGGGGTCAGGCGAAGGCGATCCATCAAGGCCACGAAGCGGCCGACGAGCGGGTAGATAATCACGGAAATCACGATCTGGGGCACGATCACATTGAGGGGGGCGGAAGCACCGGCGATGTTCGATACGCCGAGGCAGAGTACGATATACGCCACGATGAGCCCGATCGCCACCAGCCACTCGGTCAGGAAGTTGCGCCAGGGCAGCCGTGTCTCGACATGGTCCAGAACGATCGTCGACAAGGACCACAGTAGCACGGCGGTGCCGAACGGCGATCCCGAAAACAGGTCGTCGAACAGGCCGAGCGGTAGCCCGGCCCACATCGGCATCAGGCCGGGGCGCAACTGCCGCCAGGCGATGAACATCAAGAAGCCCAGCGGGGGCAGGACGGGCGCCGACGCGATCAGCACCCAGCCCGGCGCCAGCGATCCCAGCATCACCGTCAGCCACGGAACCCCGCCCGCGATCGTGCGCGAGGGCTTGCGGTTGATCCTCTGCTTCACGACCGTGTCGTTGCCGGACAGCAGCGGCACGATCACTCGCTCCCGGGCGCGGGTTCGGCGGGAGGCGGCGGGGGCGGCGGTGCCCAGGCGCGCTCGACGACGACGTAGTCGGTGTCGGACGGGTTGCTCAGGACCCGCGCCATCGCACCGTCGCGCAGCAGTTCGGTGATGACCGCAAGCGGCGTGCCGGGCCGATAGAGCCCCCCCGAGCCGGAGGTGACCATCACGTCACCCTTGCGCAGCGGATTGAGGCCGAGGTTGACGAGTCGGATGCGGATCGTGCCGTCGCCGTGTCCTTGCGCAAAGGCGGGCACGCCGTCGCGCGCGCGGCGCACCGGGACGATGCTTTCGGTATCGGTGATGAGCAGCACGCGCGCACTCGACATGCCGACTTCGAGGACGCGCCCGACGAGGCCCATCGGCGAACGGACGGGCATGCCCTTTACCACGCCCTTGTCGGTCCCCGCGCCCAGCGTCGCGAAGCGGCGGGTGCTGGCGCCGGTGGAACTGACCAGCCGCGCATAGGCGACCGGTCGCCCATCGTCCTCGCGCAAATCGAGCAACTGCTTGAGGCGGCGGTTCTCGGTTTCGGTGGCCTGCGCCCGCGCGATGCGCACCTTGGCTTCGGCCAGTTCGCGTTCCAGCCGGGCATGCTCGCGTCCCGAAAGGAAGAAGCCGCCGATCTCCGCCATGAAGTCCTTGCCAGCGCGCCGCCCGCCGGCGGTCGCCTGTGCAGGTGACTCCGTCAGGTCCGAAGCGGCACCGCGCAGCGCCGAAAACGCATTCGGATTGACCATGGAGACGACGAGCAGGCCCAATCCCACCACCGCGCCGAGCACGCCGGCGGTGTACTGGAAGAACGTCGAATATTGCGCCCTGCGCGAAAAGCCGGAGCGCCGATTGGCTGGCGGTGCCATGCGCCATGCACTCCTGTCATTCCCGCGCGGCGGTCCGGTGCAGGATATCCGCCGCGCTTTTCAAGGAGCCCGCACCTCGCACGGCGCGGTGCTCCCTATTCGATCAGGCGGACATCAGGACGCCGCGATAGATCGGGTCTTCCATCGCGCGGCCGGTGCCGAGCGCGACGCAGGACAGCGGATCTTCCGCGACGCTGACGGGCAGGCCGGTCTCTTCGCGCAGATAATCGTCGAGACCCTGGATCAGGGCGCCGCCGCCGGTCAGCACGATGCCCTGGTCGACGATGTCGGCGGCGAGTTCCGGCGCCGTGTTCTCGAGCGCGATGCGCACGCCTTCGATGATCTGTCCGATCGGCTCGGCCAGAGCCTCGGCGATGTTCGCCTGGCTGATGGTGATTTCCTTCGGCACGCCGTTGACGAGGTCGCGGCCCTTGATGTGGATCGTCTCGCCGATGCCGTCGGCCGGCATGATGGCGATGCCGTAGTCCTTCTTGATGCGCTCTGCCGTGGCGTCGCCGATCAGCAGGTTGTGGTGACGGCGGACGTAGGAGACGATCGACTCGTCCATCTTGTCACCGCCCACGCGCACCGAAGTGGTGTAGGCGAGGCCGCGCAGCGAGAGCACCGCGACTTCGGTGGTGCCGCCGCCGATGTCGACGACCATCGAGCCGACCGGCTCGGTGACGGGCATGTCGGCGCCGATCGCCGCGGCCATCGGCTCGAGGATCAGGTAGACCTGGCTGGCACCCGCGTTGCTGGCGGCGTCGCGAATGGCGCGGCGCTCCACCGAGGTCGATCCCGAGGGAACGCAGATCACGATCTCGGGGTAGCGGAACAGGTTCTTCTTGCCGTGCACCTTGCGGATGAAGTGCTTGATCATCTCTTCCGCGATTTCGATGTCGGCGATGACGCCGTCGCGCAGCGGGCGGATGGCCTCGATGTTGTCGGGGGTCTTGCCCATCATCATCTTGGCGTCGTCACCGACGGCCTTGACCTTCTTCACGCCGTTCAGGGTTTCGATGGCAACGACGGAAGGTTCGTTCAGCACGATTCCGCGATCTTGTACATAGACCAGCGTATTAGCTGTGCCGAGGTCGATCGCCATGTTCTGGGAGCCGAGTTTGAAGAATCGCGAGAAGGGGCCGGCCATCTAAAATCCGTTTCTTACCAATCGTTTGCCGAATCACTCTCGACATCGACGACCGGGGGTTGCGGGTAGGAGGGCTCCCCTTAGCCCATCGATTCGCGAAAGGCCAAAATTTTGTTCCCGATTCCGGGGGGAAACGCTCATCGCCCGTCTCGAATTAGCGCCGTTTCGTCGCTAGTTTGACCTGCCGTCGCACGATGCGTCCATGACGCCTTCAACGTCCGCATTTTGTCGAGAAGCCCCCAATCTTTGTCGAGACCCTGATGCCCACGATCCGCCGCCTGCCCGAACACCTCGTCAACCGCATCGCCGCCGGCGAAGTGGTCGAACGGCCGGCGTCCGCGCTCAAGGAACTGGTCGAGAACGCCATCGATGCGGGCTCCACGCAGATCACCGTGAGGATCGCCTCGGGCGGTCTCGACATGATCGAGGTGACCGACGACGGCTGCGGCATGCGCCCTGACGAGATCGCGCTTGCTCTGGAGCGCCACGCGACCTCCAAGCTGCCCGACGAGGCGATCGAACTGGTGGCGACGCTGGGCTTCCGGGGCGAAGCGTTGCCGTCAATCGGTTCTGTCGCACGGTTGACGATCGAAAGCCGTCCGCACGATGCTGCCGAGGGTTGGAAGCGCGTGGTCGATCACGGCACCGTCGCGGTGGACGCGCCCGCCGCATTGCCGCCGGGAACGCGCATCCGGGTCGAGGATCTCTTCGGCAAAGTGCCTGCGCGGCGCAAGTTCCTACGCTCGCCGCGCTCGGAATACGCGGTCTGCCTCGATGTTGTGCGCCGTCTCGCCATGGCGCGGCCCGACGTCGGTTTCGTGCTGGAGCATGACGGGCGCCGCACCATCTCCGTGCAGCCGCGCGAGGAACTGGCGGCCCGCGTCGCCCGCCTCGTCGCGCGTGAACTGGCGGAGGACGGCGTCATCATCGAGGCCGAGCGCGGGACGGCGCGGCTTACCGGGGTGGCGGGGCTGCCGACCTACAATCGCGGCGTGGCGGATCACCAGTACTTGTTCGTCAATGGCCGTCCGGTGCGCGACAAGCTGCTCGTCGGCGCGGTGCGCGGTGCCTACTCGGACATGCTGGCGCGCGATCGCCATGCGGTGCTGGCCCTGTTTCTTGAGATTCCACCTGAGGAAGTGGACGTAAACGTCCATCCCGCCAAGACCGAGGTGCGCTTTCGCGATCCGGCCTTCGTACGTGGTTTCCTGGTCGGCGCGCTGCGGCATGCGCTGGAGGGGGCAGGGCAGAAGAGCGCGCAGCCGCCTCAGGCCGCCGCGATGAACATGTGGCAGGTCGAGCCGGTTGCGCCTGCCCCCTCGATCGGCTCGCTGTTCGCGCGCGAATATTCTGCGCCGCGCAGTGACTACCAACCCTCGCGCGTTTCGGAGACGGGCACGGCGTGGCGCTCCTACGAGGCCGAGGTCATGGCCCAGCCCGCCGCCCGCGCCGAAGCGGCCGAACAAGCGAGCGAGGAAGCGCTGCGATACCCGCTTGGCGTCGCACGCGGGCAGGTGGCGGGGACCTACATCGTCGCCGAAGCGGAAGACGGCCTCGTTATCGTCGACCAGCATGCGGCGCACGAACGGCTTGTGCTGGAAAAGCTCAAGGCGGCGGGCGCCGAGGAGGCGATGAACCGCTCGCAGGCATTGCTGCTGCCCGAAGTCGTCGAACTGGAGGAAGCCGCCTGCGATGCGCTGGAGGACAAGCTGGCCGATCTTGCCCGCCACGGCCTTATCCTCGAGCGCTTCGGACCGGCGGCGATGCTGGTGCGCGCGGTGCCCTCGGTGCTGTCGAAGAGCGATGTTGGCGCGCTGGTGCAGGATGTGGCGGACGATCTCGCGCGCAACGGCGATGCGCTGCTGCTGGGCGAAAAACTTGACCTCGTGCTGGCGACGATGGCCTGTCACGGTTCGGTGCGCGCGGGGCGTCTCCTGTCGGTCGCGGAGATGAATGCGCTGCTGCGCGAAATGGAGCGGACACCGCGCTCGGGCCAATGCAACCATGGCCGCCCCACGTGGGTTAAACTTGCCCATAACGACATAGAGAAACTGTTCGGGCGGAAATGATGCGAAAACACGCGATGGTATTGGCCGCGCTCGCTCTTCTGGCGGGCTGCGGCAGGGAAACTCCTGCCGAGGAGGCCGCCGAGAATGCGCATGACGTCGCCATGGTCGAACGCATGAGCAAGGAACCCTTCAAGCCCATCGTGCCGATCCCGATCACCGAACTCGACATGGACCGCTATGGGCTCGACAAGCCCGGGTGCAATTTCGAGAAGGACGTGGTCGAAGAAGAGGACGCCGGAAAGCGTGGCCCGATCTTCATCGCCACCAGCGGCGAAGGTTTCATGCGCGTAGGAGCCGACCTCAAGCGCTTCGCCGCGAAAGACGAGAGCGCCGATCTGCCGGGCGGCGCGCGCACCACATATGTCGGGCTGTCGAGCTGGGTCGATATCGTGCGGCTCCCTGACTCGGGAAACGCCAGCGACCAGCAGACCTGGCCCGCCCGTCTGATCGTTCACGATTCGCAGGAGCGCGTGGCTTACCGGGCCGACGGCGTCATGCGCTGCCGGACCTGAGGACAGTCACCCCATCGCCATCGGTTTCAGCAGCATCCACAGCGCCATGGCGACCATGAACACGTTCTCCATCAGCGACACGAAGCCCAGCGGCACGCTGCCCGATCCGCCGACGCAGGCGCATTTCAACTCGCGCTTCTGGACGTAGACCGCGTAGAATACCGAGGCTCCGCCGACGCCGCCGATGACCAGCGCCACCGGGATCGACAGCCAGTTCAGCACGCCCGCCGCCATGAAGGCGCCCGCGAACCATTCCAGGAACGGATAGGCATAGGCGTAAGGCACGTATCGCCGCGCCAGCAGATCATAGCCCAGGAACATCGAGGAGAATGTCTCGATGTCCTGCAGCTTGAGCATCGCCAGCAGCATCATGGTGATAGCCACGAACCACTCCGCCGCATGGACCGTCAGCGGGGAGCCGAGAGAAGCCCAACTGGCGGCAAGCGCGACGGCAGCGGCGGTTCCGAACACCCAGAGCACCGGCGCATAGCTCATGCGCTTGGCCTGATCATCGAGCCCGAGGAAGCGCTTGAGGTCGGAATGGCCGCCGATACGCTCGCCGTCGATGAAGATCTGCGGCGTGGTGGCGACGCCGTACTCGGCCTTGAAGGCGTCCACTTCATCGCGGGTGGTCAGCCAGTGGTCTTCTACCCGGTAACCGCGGCTTTTCAGCAGGTGCCGGGCCTTGAGGCCGTAGGGGCAGACGTGTTTTTCCATGACCATGCGGTACAGCACGGCGGTTCTGGCGGGGGCTTGGTGATCGCTCATGCCATGCTTATAACTTCCGTACCCTAGTACGGAGTCAAGCGTGGCCCTGACGATTTCCCAACTCGCCCATGCCGGAGGTGTCGGTGTCGAGACCGTGCGCTTCTATCAGCGCAAGGGCCTCCTCCCCGACCCGCGCCCGGCCAGCACCGGGGGTGCGAAAGGCCAGCGGCATTACGGCGAGGAGGACGTGCGGCGCCTGCGCTTCGTGAGGGCGGCGAAGGATGCGGGGTTCATCCTCGACGAGATTGCCGAACTGCTCGGCCTCGATGCGGGCGATGACCGGGCGCGGGCGCGAACGATGGCGCAGGCCCGGATCGGGCATCTGGATGAGGAGATCGCCCGGCTCGAACGGGCGCGAAACGCCTTGCGCAAGCTGGAGCGGGAATGCGCCGGAAGCGACACCGGACCATGCCCGATCATCGCGGCGTTCGAGGAGGGGGAGTGCTGCCGTTAAAATAGAACCGTCATCCCCGCGAAGGCGGGGACCCATCTGATGCCGGTGCAACACGAACCGTCAGGAGATGGGTTCCCGCCTTCGCGGGAATGACGACGATGGAATTGAAGGATCGCCGTAGGGCGCATCATTGGTAAGTCGCGCCTGAAGACTGCCAGCGGTCCCGGATCAAGTCCGGGACGACGGTTATTCTGCGTTTACTCAGACGTTGAAACGGAAGTGCATCACGTCGCCGTCGGCGACGACGTATTCCTTGCCTTCCTGGCGGAACTTGCCGGCTTCCTTGGCGCCCGCCTCGCCCTTGCAGGCGATGAAGTCGGGATAAGCGATGGTTTCGGCGCGGATGAAGCCGCGCTGCATGTCGGAGTGGATGGTGCCCGCAGCCTCGGGGGCCTTGGCGCCCTTGTGCACGGTCCAGGCGCGCGCTTCCTTGGGGCCGACGGTGAAGAACGTCAGCAGTTCGAGCAGTTCGTAACCTGCGCGGATGATGCGCGCGAGACCGGCTTCGGCAAGGCCCATTTCCTCGAGGAAGACCATGCGGTCCTCCATGTCCATGCCGGTCAGTTCCGCCTCGATCGCGGCCGAGACGATGACGGCGCTCGCGCCTTCGGCCTTGGCCTTCTCGAATACCCGCGCGGAGAAGGCATTGCCCTCGGCGGCGGCTTCTTCCTCGACGTTGCAGACGTAGAGCACCGGCTTGGCGGTGATCAGCTGTGCCTGCGCGAAGACGCGCGCTTCGTCCTCGTCCTTGGGCTGCGTCAGGCGGGCGGGCTTGCCGTCGCGCAGCAGGTCGAGTGCCTGGCCGAGCACAGACGCCACGATCTTGGCCTCCTTGTCGCCCTGCGTCGCCTTCTTCTGGGCAGCGGGAACGCGCTTCTCGAGGCTTTCGAGGTCGGAAAGCAGCAGTTCGGTCTCGACGGTGTCCGCGTCGGCGTTGGGATCGACCTTGTTGTCGACGTGCTGGATATCGTCGTTCTCGAAGCAGCGCAGGACGTGGATGATCGCGTCGACTTCGCGGATGTTGCCGAGGAACTGGTTGCCGAGGCCTTCACCCTTGGACGCGCCGCGCACGAGGCCGGCGATGTCCACGAACGACAGCTGCGTCGGGATGATCTTGGCCGAACCCGCGATTTCCGCCAGCGCATCGAGGCGCGGGTCGGGCACGCCGACCTGCCCGACGTTGGGCTCGATCGTGCAGAACGGATAGTTGGCCGCCTGCGCCGCCTGCGTCTCGGTCAGCGCATTGAACAAGGTCGACTTGCCGACATTGGGCAGACCCACGATTCCGCAACGGAAACCCATCGAAAACTCCGAAAACTGTTTAAGGCGCGCCCATAGCCGGGTGCGGGGCGCTTGGCCAGAGCGAGAGCGGTTGCAGGCGGTTGACGGAAATTTCAGGTCTTCCACGTAAGCCGTCCGCCATGAAGAGCACCATGCGCCTAGCCCTTCCGCTCGTCGCCCTCGTCGCCCTGGCGGCTTGCGGAGACAGTCCTGAAACCCTTTACTCCAAGGCACGAGAGGACTTCGCCGCCGGGAACTACCAGCAGGCGCGTGTCGAAGTGGCCTCCGCGCTGAAAGATAGGCCCACGGATGCCGCGATGTTGGCACTGCTGGTGGAGACGCAACTGCGGCTCGGCGATCCGGACGGGGCCGAAGGGGCGATCGGACGGCTCGAACGGGCAGGGGGCAAGGATACGGCCCGGATGAAGGCCGAAGTCGCCCTGCTGCGTGGTGACGCAAAGGCGGCACTGGCGACGCTTGGCAACGAGACCTCGGTGGACGGATGGCGCGTGCGCGCCGAGGCGCAGCTGGCGCTGGGAGACGAAGAGGCCGCCCGCGATGCCTTCGAAAAGGGAATGAAAGCGGGGGGCGATATCCGGCTGGCGCAATCCTACGCCCGCTATCTGCTGGAGAACGGTGACCTGGCGCGCGCGGCTTCGCTGCTTGGAGAGATGCAGCGCATCGCGCCACGATCGTATGAGGCACTGGTGATGGCAGGCGATCTGGCATCGGCGCAGGGCCGCGAAGAGGATGCCGCGCGCGCCTATCGCGGGGCTATCGATGCGTTTCCCGACCGTGCGGCGCCGATGCTGGCGCTGGCCGAGCATTACGACGGTTTGGGCAAGCTGGACGAAGCATCGAAGCTGGTCGATCAGGCTGCCGAAGTGGCGCCTGACGACCCGGAGGTGGAGGTAATGCGAATCCAGCTGCTGTCCGAACAAGGGCAGTGGGAGAAGATCCGCACCACGCTCCAGACGCGCGAATCCGAGCTGGCGGCAGGGTCCACGCTGAGCATGCGCTATGGCGAGGCATTGCTGCAGCTGGGCCATGCGGAGCAGGCGCGGGTGATCTTCAGGCGGGCGGTGCTGGCGCTTCCGGGCAATCCCTATGCCCGGCTGATGCTGGGTAAGTCGCAGCTGGCGACCGGCGACGGTCAGGGGGCATGGGCAACGCTGCAGCCGCTCGCGGCATCGACGCTGGCCGGGCCGCAGGTGCTGGAAGCTGCCGAACAGGCTGCCCGTGCGGTCGGCGCGCCCGAGGCGGCGGCGCTGCAGGCGCGGCTCGATCCAGCGCGGCTCAAGGAGACGATGGCCTTGGTCGGCCAAGGCGAATCCGCCATCGCCGGGCAGCGCTGGGCCACGGCGGCGGGAATCTACGAGAGACTGCTGATGCGCGGTGAGGACCCGGAGGTGCTCAAGCGCCTCGCATTCGCGCGAAGCGGGCTGGGTGAGGGGGATGCCGCCATCCGCGCTGCCGACAAGGCGGTAGCGCTCGGCAGCGACAATCCGGACTATCTCTATGTCGCCGGACTGGTGCGCGTCGTGGCGGGGCGCGATCTCGGCGAGGCGCAGCGACTGCTTGAAAAAGCCGCCGATCTCGATCCCGCCAACCGTGCGATCGCGCGCGAGATGAAAAAGGCGAAGGCCGCCGCCGGGTGATCCGGCGACGGCCTTTTTGCCAGATTAGGTAGAACTCACCCCCAACCCCTCCCCCTCCCGCTTGCGGGAAGGGAGCGAGACTTAGGCCAAAGGCCTTAGTCGCAGCGGGGTGGGCACCAGTGCCGAAATATCAGGCGCGGGCCTTGCGGCGGCGCGCGTAGGCCAGGCCGATCAGGCCTGCACCCAGCATGCCCAGCATGCCCGGCTCCGGAACCGCGGTGCCGCCCGAGGAACCACCGCTCGAACCGCCCGAGGTCGAGGTGGTGCCGCCGGAGGTCGTCGTAGTGGTGCCGCCGGAGGTCGAACCGCCCGAAGTCGTCGTGCCACCCGAGGTGCTGGTCGTGCCACCCGAAGTCGTCGTGGTGCCGCCCGAAGTCGAGCTGCTGGTGGAGGTGCTGCCGCCGCACATCTTCCTGCCGATCTTGTCGCCGCAATCGCAGGAGTGCGTATGCTTGCCCTTCGAATAGGTCGCCTGCGCAGGCGAGGCCATGGCGACGGTGGCGCCGGCGGTGATCGTGAGAGCGATCAGAGTCTTGCGGATCATCGTAGTCTTACCCCAGTTACCCGTGTTGGTTGACCAGCAATACGCAATCACCGTGCCAATCGCCAATTTCCGCCAATTTCATTGAATCAGGCAGGGGTGAAGCGATCCATATGTAAGCTAACTCGACACCCTTCAGTCCTGCTGGCGCAGCGCCACGTCGTTCATGAAGCGGGCGTCGTCGCCGTTCGCAAGCCGATCCGCTTCCGCCGCCACCGCGCCCAGCATGTCGGCCAGCGGGTCCATCTCGGCCTTGGCGTAGTTGCCCAGCACGTAGCCGTGGACGCGGTCCTTGTGCCCGGGATGGCCTATGCCGAGCCGCACGCGGCGGAACTCCGCCCCGAGGTGCTGGTCGATCGAGCGCAGCCCGTTGTGCCCGGCATGGCCGCCGCCCTGCTTCACCTTCACCTTGAACGGCGCCAGGTCGAGTTCGTCGTGGAAGACGGTGAGGGCGGACAGGTCCAGCTTGTAGAAGCGCATCGCCTCGCCCACCGAGCGGCCGCTCTCGTTCATGAAGGTAGCGGGCTTGAGCAGCAGCACTTTGTCGCTGCCGATGCGGCCTTCCTGCAGCCAGCCCTGGAACTTCTTCTGGACCGGGCCGAAGCCGTGAATCTCGGCGATCGCGTCGGCAACCATGAAGCCGACGTTGTGGCGGTTGAAGACATACTGCGGACCGGGATTGCCCAGACCGACCCAAAGCTGCGTGGCCATCCGTATTCCTTGCCTGCGTCCTTGCGGTTGCATGAAAAGAAAAGGCCCCTCCCACGCGGGGTGGGAGAGGCCGTTTTCTACCCGAAAGCAGGAGAAGCTTACTCGGCCTCGGCCGCTGCTTCGCCTTCTTCGCTGCGCAGGGCAGAGGGAGCGGCGATCGTCGCGATCGTGTAGTCACGGTCGGTGATCGCGCTCTCGACGCCCTTGGGCAGCTTGACGTGGCTGATGTGGATCGATTCGCCCACGTCGAAGCCGGTCACGTCGATGGTGATCTCGTGCGGGATCTTCTCGGCGTCGCAGACCAGTTCGAGGTCGTGGCGAACGATGTTCAGCACGCCGCCGCGCTTCAGGCCCGGCGACAGCTCTTCGTTCTCGAACACGACGGGCACGTTGACGTGCACGGTCGCGCCCTTGGCGAGACGCAGGAAGTCGGCGTGGAGCGGGCGGTCGCTGACCGGGTGGAAGGCAACGTCCTTGGGCTGGGTGCGGAACTTCTTGCCGTCGACTTCGACTTCGATGATCGAGTTGAAGAAGTGGCCGGTTCCGAGCTGGCGGGACAGCTCCTTTTCCTGGACGTGGATCGCGAGGGGCTCTTCGTTGCCACCGTAGATGACGGCGGGGACGCGACCTTCACGACGCAGTGCACGGGAGGCTCCCTTGCCAGCCCGATCACGCGTCTCGGCCGGCAGGTTAAGCGTATCGCTCATGGATCTTGCCTTTCAAAACTGGATAATAATGCGATGACGCGCCGCTCATCGGTGCGCACCGTCCTGCCACGCCTCCAGGGATGACCATGACAGGAAGGCGCGGCCCTTACTGGGAGATGGGCGGAAAAGCAAGCCGTTCGTGCGTCCGTGGGCGGGATGTCGCGGTGTTTGAGGGGGCGGTTGCGACCCTTCGACAAGCCCAGGGTGAGCGGGGTTGGAATAAATCTCCCAATTCCGCTCAGGCTGAGCTTGTCGAAGCCCCCAAAGCCTCACTCCACCCGCGTGACCGTGAACCCCTCGGCCGTCAGCATTGCGGGTAATCCCTCAGGCCCGGCCATGTGCGCTGCGCCGACAGCCACGAACGGCTTGCTGCCCGAGCGAACCGCCTGTGCGATCCGGCCAGTCCAGCGCCGGTTGCGGCCGGTGAACAGCACCGCGCGCAGTTCCGGGTCGGCGAGCAGGCCCGAGCGGGTCTCCGCCTCGATCGCGTTCATGTCGCCCTTGCGCCAGCTGGCCGAAAGATCGCGTTCGGGATAGGCGGCCTCGGCGACAACGGCGGCGAGGAGGTCGCGCTGCTCGCGCTCGGGCAGGGCGTCGAACAGGCCGAGCTGCGCGGCAGCGCCTTCGAGTTCGACCACCGGCTTTTGCCCCGCCGCCGCGATCACGGCGCGGTCGACACCGTTGCGGGTATCGCCTTCGTCAGCCCCTGCGCGGGCGAGCGTCAGGGCTGCGGCCCAGGTATCCATCGCCGCGAAGTCGCCGTCGCCCCGGCCGCTCTTTTTCAGCAAAGTGGCCAGAGCGGCGCGGTCTTTCGGCGGTACGCGTTCGGAAAGCGGCGGTTCGTTCTCGCTGCGCGCGAGGCTTTCGAAAGTGGCGGCGACTTCCGCCTCGTTCGCGAGGTTGCCGACTTCGACCATGATCGATCCGGCTTCGTCCAGTGCGGAACCGACTTTCGCCGTGCGCCAGGCGAGGGGGCGCTCGGCGCTGTGGATCGTGCCGAAGAGCCAACCGGCGTGGCCCCGACCGTCCTCGACCCGCCACAACGCGGGGTTGGCCTGCTGGGGCTCGCTCGAACAGGCGACCAGCCCGGCGATCGCCAGAAGTACCGCAAAACGACGGATCATCTACTGCACCCGGGTCGAGGAAACGCCCGCTGCGGCAAGCTGGTCCTGCACGCTGCCCGGCCCGGCGAGATGTCCGGCGCCCACCGCGACGAACACCGTGCCCGGCTTGTCGAGGCGCGCCTTGAGCCACTTCGCCCAGTTGGCATTGCGGTCGGTGATCAGCACCTTGCGGATTTCCGGATCGCTCTCGTCTTCGTTCATCAGTTCGGCGAGGTGGTCGGCATCGCCTGCCTTCCACGCGGCGACCATCCTGTCGACGTCGGTTTTCACGTCGGGCAGCGCTTCGACCACTTCGTCGAGATAGGCGCGCTGGGTCGGCTCGGATAGATTGTCGAACAGGCCGATCTGGTAGTCGACGGTCTCGAAGGCATGGTTTGCCAGATGTCGCGCCCGCGCCCTGGCGGCGACCTGCTGGTCTATCCCGGTCTCGGTGCTGTAGCCTGCGGTCTTGAGCGGGATCAGCGTCAGCATGAGTGCGGCGAACCAGGCATCGTTGGCATCGAAAGCCTGCGCCGGGATGCCGATGGATGTCAGCGCGCCCTCGTAGGCGGTGCGCTCCTTGGCGGAGAGCGTGTCGCGCAGGGACTTGCCATCCTTGCGCGCGGCCATCTGCAGGATCGTGCCCTGCGCCTGTTCGGTGTCGTCTATGGGTATCTCGGTCACCAGTTCCTGCGCGCTGTCGAGCGCCTTGGCGACCGGACCGGCGTACCAGTCCACCTGCTCGGGCAGGACGTGGATCGTGCCGAACAGCCAGATCGTGGTGTCCTCGTCCGCGACTTTCCAGAGTGCCGGTCGGACGGCGGATGCTTGCGCCGTCTCCTGCGCCGAGGCGAGCGGGGACGACAGGGCGGTGAAGGCGAGCAGGGCGGAGCCGAGCCCGCTACGAATAAGGGTACGAACGCGGGGCATGGCAAACCTATCGGGGAGGAAACTGTAAAGCGGCGTGAACGGATCAGCGCCAGCGACGCCGGTCCCACCCTATGCACCATACGATGCAGACGGCAATGGAGATGAACACGATCCGCAAACGACGCGGGCGCGGGCGGTGCCGCAATGCGCCGCAATGCCCTAAGCAATGCCCTAAGCAATGCTTTGTGTTGTTGATTTGACAGCCCCGATCCGCCAAAGGCCGCGCATTCAAGAATTCGACGGAACCCCGATGACCGCCGCCAAACAGCCGCTCAGCTTCCAGGACATGATCCTGACGCTCCACAACTTCTGGAGCGCGCAGGGCTGCCTCATCCTGCAGCCTTACGACATGCGCATGGGCGCAGGCACCTTCCACCCTGCTACGACGCTGCGCGCGCTCGGTCCCGAGCCGTGGAAGGCCGCTTATGTCCAGCCCTCGCGCCGCCCGACCGACGGGCGCTACGGCGAGAACCCGAACCGGCTGCAGCACTACTACCAGTATCAGGTGATCCTGAAGCCGAACCCGGAGAACCTTCAGGAACTGTACCTGCAGAGCCTCGCCGAGATCGGCGTCGATCCGCTGGAGCATGACATCCGCTTCGTCGAGGACGACTGGGAGAGCCCGACGCTGGGCGCCTGGGGCCTGGGCTGGGAAGTCTGGTGCGACGGCATGGAGGTGACGCAGTTTACGTATTTTCAGCAGATGGGCGGCTTCGACTGCAAGCCAGTCGCGGGCGAACTGACTTACGGCCTCGAACGCCTTGCGATGTATATCCAGGGCGTGGATTCGGTCTACGATCTCAGGTTCAACAACGAAGGCGTGAGCTACGGCGACGTCTTCCTCGCCAATGAACAGCAGCAGTCGAAGTACAACTTCGAGATCGCCGACACCGATGCGCTGTTCGCCGGCTTCAAGGCCGCCGAAGCCGAGTGCATGCGCTGCATCGACGCGAAGGTGCCGCTCGCGGCCTACGATCAGGCGATCGAGGCGAGCCACCTGTTCAATCTGCTACAGGCGCGCGGCGTGATCTCGGTGCAGGAACGCGCCAGCTACATGGCCCGCGTGCGCGATCTCGCCAAGGGGTCGTGTCAGGCGTGGATCGACGTGAACAAGGACAAGTGGGAAGCCAAGTTCCCCGGGTGGACCGTATGAGGCTTCGACAAGCTCAGCCTGAGCGGGGTGTAGAAGGACGTCTTCCCCCAACTCCGCTCGTCCTGAGCCTGTCGAAGGACCACAGCGCCCACCTATCAACCCGCGAAACGGGCCACTGACATGACCGACTTCCTTCTCGAACTGCGCAGTGAAGAAATCCCCGCCCGCATGCAGGCGGGCGCGCGCGCCGATCTGGAAAAGCTGTTCCGCAAGGAACTCGCCGCCGCTGGCGTCACGCCCGGCCAGATCACCGTATGGTCCACGCCGCGCCGTCTCGCGCTGATCGCCAACGGTCTGCCCGACGTGACCGAGGCCGTCAGCGAGGAGACCAAAGGCCCCGCCACCAGCGCGCCCGAGCAGGCGCTCGAAGGCTTCCTGCGCAAGACCGGCCTGACCAAAAACCAGCTCGAAGTCCGCGACGTCAAGGGCAAGGACACGTACTTCGCCGTCGTCGAGAAGCCCGGCCGCGCCGTGAAGGACGTGCTGGCCGAGGCGATCCCTGCTATCGTGCGCGCCTTCCCCTGGCCCAAGTCGCAGCGCTGGGGCGCCGCCTCGATCGGCACGGATTCGCTGCGCTGGGTGCGCCCGCTCTCCGGCATCGTCGCCATTCTGGGCGAGGACCTTGTCGAATGCGAAGTCGGCGGCATCCGCTCGGGCTATGCCACCAAGGGCCACCGCTTCCACGCGCCCGGTGACATCACCATCGGCGGCGCGCATGACTATGCCCGCAAGCTGTCCGCCTGCCACGTCATCGTCGACCATGTCGAACGTCAGGACCTGATCCGCGACGAGGCGCGCAACGTCGCTGCCGCCGCCGGTCTCAAGCTGGTCGAGGACGAGGGGCTGGTGATCGAGAACGCCGGCCTCACCGAATGGCCGGTGCCGCTGCTCGGCCGTTTTGACGAGGCGTTCCTCGAAGTCCCGCCCGAGACGATCCAGCTGACCGCGCGCGTGAACCAGAAGTATTTCGTCTGCGAGGACGCCGAGGGCAATCTCGCCGACGCCTTCGTCTGCACCGCCAACATCGACGCCACCGACGGCGGCGTCGGGATCGTCGCGGGCAACCGCAAGGTTCTGGCGGCACGCCTGTCCGACGCGCGCTTCTTCTGGCAGCAGGACCGCAAGGTTTCGCTGTCGGATCAGGCGAAGAAGCTGGCCCGCATCACCTTCCACGAGAAGCTGGGCACCGTTGCCGACAAGGTCGAGCGCGTGGCCAAGCTGGCCGAGTGGCTGGCCGCCGAGGGCATCGTCCCGAACTGCGATCCCGTACTGGCGCGCCAGGCGGCGGAATTGTGCAAGGCCGATCTCGTCACTGAGATGGTCGGCGAGTTCCCCGAGCTGCAGGGGCTCATGGGCGGCTACTACGCCCGCGCCGAGGGCCTGCCCGACGCCGTGGCCGACGCCATCCGCGACCACTACAAGCCTGTCGGGCAGGGCGACGAAGTGCCCACCGCACCGGTTACGGTGGCTGTGTCGCTGGCGGATAAGCTGGATACGCTTGTCAGCTTCTTTGCCATTGAAGAGAGGCCTACGGGCTCCAAAGATCCATTCGCCTTGCGCCGTGCGACTATCGGAACTCAGGTTCAGATCACAAAGAACGATCTTCGAGCCGATCTGCTGCCAATATTTGATCGAGTTCTTGCGATACTTTGCGAGCAGAATGAGAGCATTTGCGGTCGCCTGACTGCGCTTGGGCAAGCTGTCGAGAGCATCTCTGCATCCCAAAACATACCTTTAAACAAACGTTATATGTCGCCGCTGCAACTTGAGATTGAGCAAAGATCGCTGGACTTGCTTAACTTCTTCGCCGACCGCCTCAAGGTACAGCAGAAGGAAGCGGGCGTTCGCCACGACCTGATCGACGCGGTGTTCGCGCTCGGCGGCGAGGACGATCTGGTCCGCCTGCTCGCCCGCGTCCATGCGCTGCAGGCGTTCGTCGGCAGCGAGGACGGCGCGAACCTCCTCGCGGGCTACAAGCGCGCCGCCAATATCCTCAAGAAGGAAAACTGGTCGGCGTCTGATGCTGCACCCGCGCACCCGCATACCGGTGACGAGGACCCGCTCGAAAACGTGGACGATCCCGACATGCAGGAAATCTATGCTGCGGCAGGCTCAGGCCTCGGCTATGCGGCCGAACCGGCGGAACAGGCGTTGATCGACGCGCTCGATGCTGCGGAACCTCGGGCAGCCACAGCCGTTGCTGCAGAAGATTTCGCAAGTGCAATGAGTGCGCTGGCATCGCTTCGCGCGCCTATTGACGGGTTCTTTGATCAGGTGACAGTCAACGATACTGACTCCATAAAAAGAACATCTCGTCTTGCACTGCTTGATCGCTTCCGTGCTGCGGTGCACAACGTAGCGGATTTCTCGCGGATCGAGGGGTAGGAGGGTTTCCCCACGGTCTGCATTCTTGCGCAAAAATCCCGGAGATTTGGGACTAATGACTAAGCAGGTCTACACGTTCGGCGGCGGCGTAAAGCACGACGATCCGCGCGCGAAGGACAAGGTGATCACCGGAGGCAAGGGCTCGAACCTTGCCGAGATGGCCGGAATCGGCCTGCCGGTGCCTCCCGGCTTCACCATCACCACCGAAGAATGCGTGAAGTATCTCGCGGAGGGCGCGAACTTCTCGGACGAACTGCGGGCCGAAGTGGCCGAGGCGCTGGCCCATATCGAAAAGTCGGTCGGCAAGTCCTTCGGTGATTCTACTGATCCGCTGCTGGTCTCGGTCCGCTCGGGCGCGCGCGTCTCGATGCCGGGCATGATGGACACCGTGCTGAACCTCGGCCTGAACGACGTGACCGTGGAGGGTCTCGCCGCTACTTCGGGTGACGACCGCTTTGCGTGGGACAGCTACCGTCGCTTCATCCAGATGTATTCGGACGTCGTGCTCGGCGTCGAACACCATCTGTTCGAGGAAGCGCTGGAGATCGCCAAGGAAGACAACGGCTACGACAACGACGTCGAACTGACCGCGAACGACTGGCGCAAGCTGGTCAAGGAATACACCGCGATCGTCGAGCGTGAACTGGGCAAGCCGTTCCCGCAGGACCCGCAGGAGCAGCTGTGGGGCGCGATCCAGGCCGTGTTCGACAGCTGGGACGCCGACCGCGCCAAGGTCTACCGCCGCCTCAACGACATCCCCGGTGACTGGGGCACCGCCGTCAACGTGCAGGCCATGGTCTTCGGCAACATGGGCGACACTTCGGCCACCGGCGTCGCGTTCACCCGCGACCCGGCGACCGGCGAGCGCGCCTACTACGGCGAATGGCTGGTCAACGCGCAGGGCGAGGACGTCGTCGCCGGCATCCGCACCCCGCAGTACCTGACCAAGGCCGCGCGCGAGCGCGCCGGGGCCAAGCCGCTGTCGATGGAAGAGGCGATGCCCGAGGCATACGCCGAACTCGCCGCCGTGTTCGACCTGCTCGAAAAGCACTACCGCGACATGCAGGACATCGAGTTCACGGTGCAGCAGAACAAGCTGTGGATGCTGCAGACCCGCTCGGGCAAGCGCACCGCCAAGGCTGCGCTCAAGATGGCCGTCGACATGGTCGAGGAAGGCCTGATCGACGAAGCTACCGCGATCAAGCGCGTCGATCCGATGGCGCTCGATCAGCTGCTTCACCCCACGCTCGACCCCAAGGCGCCGCGCGACATTCTCGGCAAGGGCCTGCCCGCATCGCCGGGCGCGGCTTCGGGCGCGATCGTGCTCGACGCCGACACCGCCGAGAAGCGCGCGGAAATGGGCGAGGCGGTCGTCCTCGTCCGCGTGGAAACCTCGCCTGAGGACATCCACGGCATGCATGCGGCGAAGGGCATCCTCACCGCACGCGGCGGCATGACCAGCCACGCGGCGGTCGTGGCGCGCGGCATGGGCCGTCCCTGCGTCTCGGGCGCATCGGGGCTGTCGATCGACATGAAGGCCCGCACCCTGCGCATCGGCAACCGCGAGCTGAAGGAGGGCGACCTCATCACCCTCGACGGCGCCAACGGCGAGATCATGGCAGGCGAAGTCGCCACCATCGAGCCGGAACTGGCAGGCGATTTCGGCACGCTCATGGAGTGGGCCGACAAGCACCGCCGCATGAAGGTGCGCACCAACGCCGAGACGCCCGCCGACTGCAAGATGGCGCGCCAGTTCGGTGCCGAGGGCATCGGCCTGTGCCGTACCGAGCACATGTTCTTCGACGCCACCCGCATCTCCGCCGTGCGCCAGATGATCTTGGCCGAGGACGAGAAGGGACGCCGCGAAGCGCTGGCCAAGCTGCTCCCCGAACAGCGCGCCGACTTCCAGGCGATCTTCGAGGTGATGGCGGGCCTGCCCGTCACCATCCGCCTGCTCGACCCGCCGCTGCACGAATTCCTGCCGCACAGCGACGCGGAATTCGCGGAGCTGTCGGACGCGATCGGCATCGGCGTGGATACGCTCAAGCGCCGCGCGGACGAACTGCACGAGTTCAACCCGATGCTCGGCCATCGCGGTTGCCGCCTGGGCATCACCTTCCCCGAGATCTACGAGATGCAGGCCCGCGCCATCTTCGAGGCAGCCTGCGACGTCGCCTCGGCATCGGGTGAGGCGATCGTGCCGGAAGTGATGATTCCGCTCGTCGCCACCAAGCGCGAATTGGCGATTCTCAAGAAGGTCGTCGATCAGGCCGCGGCCAAGGTGTTCGAGGAGAAGGGCAAGACGCTCGACTATCTCGTGGGCACCATGATCGAGCTGCCGCGCGCAGCCCTGATGGCGGGCGAGATCGCGGAAGAAGCGAAGTTCTTCTCGTTCGGCACCAACGACCTGACGCAGACCACGCTGGGCGTCTCGCGCGACGATGCCGCGCGCTTCCTCAGCCCCTACGTCGAGAAGGGCATCTACCCGCGCGATCCGTTCGTCAGCCTCGACATCGAGGGCGTGGGCCAGCTGGTCCAGCTCGGCGCCGAGCGCGGCCGTGCGACCTATGCCGACCTCAAGCTCGGCATCTGCGGCGAGCACGGCGGCGACCCGGCCTCGATCGCGTTCTGCGAGAAGGTGGGTCTGGATTACGTCTCGGCCTCGCCCTACCGCGTGCCGATCGCGCGTCTGGCGGCGGCTCAGGCCGCGCTGGCGTAAGCAAGGCAGCGTTAGTCATTGCGAGCGAAGCAATCCAGGGCGGTTTGGGCCGCTCTGGATTGCTTCGGACCTTCGGTCCTCGCAATGACGATGAGATTTACGGGTTCAGCGCTTCCAGCCGGACAGCGTCATGATCTCGAACCGCTCTACCGTGCGACCGCCCTCACCGGCGGCCGCAAACGCATCGTGGGCCCGCGCAAGCCCTGCCTTGCCGAGCGCCGGACCGGGATCGGCGAGCACATTGGCAAGACCCTGCGCGCGCAGGTCCTCGACAAGCCGCCCAAGGCTGCGGAACCCCACGTCCAGATGGCGATGGTCCGCCACGGGGTCGGCATAGAGCGTGCGCTGGAGCAGTTGCGCTCCCGCACGCACGTCCACCGAGGGGTGAAGGCGCGGGGCAGGGCGCTCGCCGTCCGCCGCCAGCATCACCTCGCGCATGACCGGCAGGCTGCCGGAGCCGAGGAAGCTGGCGATCAGCAGTCCGCCGGGCGCCAGCGCCTTGCGTGCGTGGACGAAGGCGCCGGGAAGGTCGTTGACGGTGTCCAGCGTGCCGAGGCTGGCGATGAGGTCGAAGCCGTCGAACGGCCAGGGCTGTTCTTCAACGAAGCCGATGGCCGGGTCCACTTCGGTCACCGTCACACCCTGCGCCCGTAGCGCCAGAGCCAGCGCGCCCGAGTAATCGCCGACAACCAGCGCCGTCTTCGGTTCGAAGCGCAGGAAAGAGAGGCGTTCGAGCACGTCCTCCACCATGTCGTCGATCAGGTAGCGCGGCGCATCCGGCTGCTGCTGGAGCCGGAGCATCCGGCGGCGCAGGGCGATGCGGCGGGCGGGGCAGAAGATGCGGGGGGGAGCCTTGGTTGCCATGGATGCTCCCCTGCCGCGTCGATGAAAACCTTGCAATGCCCTCGTGGCGTGCTTGTCCTGCAACCGGGCGTGCATAGGATCGCGCCATGGGCCTGGGACACATACTCGCACCGCTCGTCGATCTCGTGTTTCCGCCGCGTTGCCCGCTGTGCGGGGCGGCGATCGGTTCGGCGGCGGGGCTCTGTGCGGATTGCTGGAGTACGCTGGCGATCCCGGGCGATCCGGCTTGCGCGGCCTGCCAGCGGCCTTTCGGCGATACGATGCCGGAGGGCGGCACGTGCGGCCCGTGCCTTGCCGATCCGCCGCGCCATGCCGGGATCGCGGCCGCGACGCTCTACAACGAACCTTCGCGCAAGCTGGTGCTGGCGTTCAAACACGGGAATCGCATCGCGCTGGCACCGATGATGGCCGGGCTGATGGTGCCCAAGCTGCCTTTCGTCGATGCCGACTGGCTGCTGGTGCCGGTACCGCTGCATCGCTGGCGGCTGTGGAAACGCGGGTACAATCAGGCGGCGGAGCTGGCCCGGCAGATCGGGCGGCGCAGCGGCGCGGGCCTCGCGGTCGATACGCTGGTGCGACGCAAGGCGACGCGCTCGCTGGGCGGCATGGGCAAGCTGGCACGCAAGCGGGCCTTATCGGGTGCGATTGCCGTCCATCCGAAGCGGAAGGCAGCGCTGAAAGGTGCGAAGGTGGTCCTCGTCGATGACGTGCTGACCAGCGGTGCCACCAGCGATGCCTGCGTCTCGGCGCTGAAGCGGGCAGGGGCGGAGCAGGTGGTGATAGCCTGCTTCGCCCGCGTACTGGATGAAGCGCTCGATGCGACCTGAGGCGATTCGCCCTGAATACGAAAACGCCCGGAACCTTGTGAGTTCCGGGCGTCCTCGTGACGAAACTGTTTGAACCCTGCTTGCGCAGTTCAGCGGTGCCCCTGATACCGCCTGGTCCGATCCCTCATCAAAGCATTCCCTGAACCGTGGCCCGCTTTCCGTTTCAGACCGGTGTTCCTTGCCGAACACTTGCCTGCGAGCGACCTGTGGGTCAGAAGCAGCCCCCCAGCTGCAAAGCCAGAATTCATCGAATCGTCTTTTTTGGAAAGAGACTTCGCTGACTGACGTGGATTTTGGTCCCTTGCTGTGGCTGTGGTGCAACAATTATGCCGCTGTTAGCGGGAACAGGGATTAGTCCGAGGATGACAGACGTGACAGCCGCCGAGCGTGAACTGGGAACGGCGTTCCTGCCGCGCTTCGACGCCCAGGGATTGCTCATCGCCATCGCCGTCGATTCGCGCTCGCGCGAGATCCTGATGGTCGCTTACATGGATGCCGAGGCACTGGCGAAGACGCGTGAAACGGGGCTGGCGCATTTCCATTCGCGGTCGCGGGGCAAGCTGTGGCTGAAGGGTGAGACCTCGGGCCATTTCCTGCGCGTCGAGGAAATTCGCGTCGATTGCGATCAGGACGCGTTGGAATTGCGCGTGACGCCGGAAGGTCCGGCCTGCCACACCGGTGCGCGCAGCTGCTTCTATCGGCGGCTTGATGGCGAAGTGCTGGAGCGCACCGGGGATCATCCGCCGCATTCTTGACATTTATCGCCAAATAGGTTATATGACCCGACATCCGATCCGGCGATGATCACGCCGGAGAGGTGTATCGGGTCGGCGTCGTGGGCCGGGATGCGGTTTCAGCCGCGATCGCGCAAACCACGCGTCCATAGAAGACCCGGACTGTCTCTGCGCTACTGGAAACGCCGTCCATACGTTCCTGCGACACACGGCAGGGCATGGGACGGCCATCCCGGATAGCCTTCGGCCGATAACGCTGCGAACCCTAACGACGGCCACATGGGACTTTCCGATGGAATACAGGTCGAGCCGGGCTGCACCGTGAGTTACCCGGCCGCTCGCCAGAGCTTCACGGAAAACAAAACCCCGCGTCCC
>NZ_ALVC01000298.1:0-3245 GCF_000293195.2 Sphingomonas sp. LH128 | reverse complement strand
CGGCGACAGGTAGAAATCGATCGTGTCGCCCCGCTTGTCGACTGCCCGGTACAGGTAGGTCCACTTGCCCCGCACCTTGACGTAGGTTTCATCCAGGCGCCAGCTCGGATCAAAGCCACGCCGCCAGAACCAGCGCAGCCGCTTCTCCATCTCCGGGGCGTAGCACTGGACCCAGCGATAGATCGTCGTATGGTCGACCGAAATGCCGCGTTCCGCCAGCATTTCCTCAAGGTCGCGATAGCTGATCGGATAGCGACAATACCAGCGCACCGCCCACAGGATCACATCACCCTGGAAATGGCGCCACTTGAAATCCGTCATCGTTCCGTCCGTCCAATCTCCGCCAAGCATGCTCAAGCTTCACGATTTTTGCAACAGAGCCCTGCCGACCTCGGCAATGCGGGGCAATGCCGCCGGATCGGCGGTAAGAACGAAGAGGTGTGAACCTATCTCCATCTTGGATTGGCGCGCCGCAATGCCATTCTCGCTCAATTGAGACGCGAGGAGTCGGTTATGCCTCACGCTTTTGAAATCACCTATTACGCGCCCCCGCAAACACCCAAAAAAGTGAACGGGCTGTTTTGGATCGTCGGCATCAATACCGGGCTTTGGGCGGTGATCGCCCTTGGAATATGGGCGTTATCGTGAACCGCAATAAGGCCCGGACCTCTTGCGAGAGCTGGGCCAGTTGATTGCAAGGGCTGTAAAGCCCTTCGGGCCGCATGTGCGGCGTGAACGGTTTCGCTGCACCGCATCATGACAATAGCGGTCACCCGCGCTTCTTGGCGGTTTCCTTCCATGCTTGCACCGGATAGTTCAGGTTCATCTCCCTGAAATCCCGCCAAGTGCAGGCAACGTAAGGTTTCTAGGTCAGGCCGCCCAGAAGCGGGTGACCTCGAAGCCTGTTGCTGCCCGCGGCATCATCAGGACGTCTAGCACCAGGCGGATCTCCGGCCCCGGCTTGATTGGGGCGTGCTCGGCACGGTGCCGCGCATATTCTACGATGTCGAGGGTAAGGCGGTTCAGACGTCCAACGAAGGAAGGGTGAGGGGGCCATCACCCATGCCGGTCACGCTGCGCCGGCGAGCATTGTACGTCACCCCTGCCGCAGGCCTTGCACTTCAGCCGCGTCCTGACCGCGGGCATGCCGGTACCATGATGTGGGAAGACCTTGCGCAACGGCAGGTCGCGCAGCTCGGGCGCGGCGACACCATCCTGATGCTCTGGGCCTGCTGGCAGTCGCTGCGCCAGTCGATGAAGCTCATGAACGATCGGGCCCGTCTCAGCAATCTCAACACACTGTCAATTTGGCCAGCTTGGACGGATGGCGGGCGGCAAGATCGTTGCTTTTGACCCACGACAGCACCCGCTGAGAGAACCCTAATTCTGATGTAGAGGCTGCGCACGAGAAGGAATCGGCACATGAGGAAGAGCCGTTTTTACCGAGGCGCAAATCGTCGGGATGATCAAGGAGCAGGAGTCCGGGCTGCCGACGGTCGAGATTAGCTTTGCCGCGGCCGACTTTACAACGGCAGCTTCCGGGAAGCGCCCTCAGGAGCCGGAACGGCAACAATGGGGTGTAACCGGAATCGCCGATCTCGGTTACGCTTCCCAACCAACTGGCCGAAAGCCCGCTAGTTCGCTATGAACCGCAATCTTTGCGGTCTTGATCCTCTCAACCTAACGTAAGGATGTCGGGAAACCTCAGCACGAGTTGGCGGTTCTGGAAAGCCACCCGTGACGGCGGTTTTCAGCTACCGGGGCATATGATGTGGATTATAGATAAAGGCCTCGTGACACCTCTTGGCGGGAAGCGGCCAGTCCTCCGCTTTTTCGTGGTGGGGGCCATAATCTTTCTGATCGTCGCAGGCGGGATTGCGGCGGTCGCTACGGGCTTTTTCGAACAGCCGAGCCCGTATCGGGAGGAAGGCAACTAGGCATCTTGAGGCTTACGAGGAAAGCGTTTGCGCTGCCGCGATAGGCCGGGCCTGCGGAACAAAAATTTCACAAGCTTCTGCCGGATTTCAAATCCTGTGTGCACGAATGCAACGTCGTGCGAGATTAATCTATGTTATGCAAGTCGATGATTTGACCGACAGAAATCGGAGATTGTCGGATGGACGTATCGGTTGCTCGCCGCAAGGCAACGGAAGAAGATGTGGAGCGCGCCATCGATCACGGAGCCTTCCAAGTTCCTGCGATGCCGGCGGCGGATTTGCTCGCCTTCTTTCGAGCGATGATCGACATAGTTGTGGTTGATCATGCGGGAGAGCGCGAATGACCCGGCGCTATTGGGGCGTCGCTGCCGTCGCCTCGATCCTTATCGGTTTGCCGGTCGCGTTTCTCAGCCTTGACCGGGCGTTGAGCTCCCTCGCTTTCGTGGCTCTGATCGCTCCTTAGCCAGGATTTTCCAGCGGTTGAGATAGATCGAAACATCCCGCGTCTGAAAGTAAAGGTTCATGCCGTGGGTGCCGGGCGGTTACGTCAAGCGGGTCCAAAAGCGCTCTATTTGCCAGTCCACTGCGATGAGGCTGGTCGAGAGCTAGGCAAGCGCCAGCCGCAGGGCTGGATGGGCTCCTGCTCCGCCTCGCGCCCGGCGATATCGATAAAGTCAATCGCGAAGGGGTTCATCCGGGCCGGGGGGCTGGGCTTAACCGTCGCGATCGTGATCCCCGCGCGCCGCTGCCAGGAATGTGTGCGCATAGTTCCGGAACACGAACTGCCAGTGCGGCCCAGCATAGTCCTATTTCTTGGTCCACTGCGTCGCCGGGTCTCACGTCTCGCACGATGCCCACATGCGGGCGGCCACCTCGTCGAGCGGGGATTCCTCGCCATTCGAAGTGCAAAACCGGCGTGGCATCAGCGTCGCTCTGACGGGCTGCACTGCACGTCGCGGCTACCGCAGGCTTGCACTTCAGCCCCGCCTGGTGCCCACAGCGGCACTCGACCGCGGTGTCAAAGCCCCATTGCGAGTACTCGAAGACTGTCTCGAACCGTTTCGTTCCCATAACCGTCCCGTAACGGATTGCAGAACAAATGAGGAACATATAGCATTGCGTCATTCCACCAAGGAGTGATTCTGCGATGCCTGCACTATCGAAGATGGATGGTCCGCTTGACCTCGGAGGCTATGAGACCAGTTCGAAATCCTTGCCTTTCGGGCGCTGGATACTGGAACAGAGCGAGCGAGGCGGCTTCATTGGCCAACTCGCCTCGATCGCCAGATCGGATCGTGGGTTCCCGAA
>NZ_ALVC01000297.1:0-4367 GCF_000293195.2 Sphingomonas sp. LH128 | reverse complement strand
GGTGTGACCGATGATCGGTTCGATGGCATTTCGTCGCCTGAGCTCGCGCTTGATCGTGGGTGAGGTGATCCCGCGGGTGTGGGCGATATAGACCCTGGCCTGGCCAAGTGGCGGACCTTCCAACGCCGGTCATTGCTATCGTGCCGATGGTCTCCTTGAAAGGAGAAGCCCGGCAGCATCACGCCGCCGGGCCTCACTGGTTCAAGCCGCCTGAGGCAGCGCCTGTTCGGCTTCGGCGGGGGCGGCTTCAGCCCCTTCCGTCGCCTCGGCCCCGGCTTCCTCCTCATCGCAAAGCGCGGCCAGACGTGCGGCCCGTTCGGCGCTGCCGACCCCGCCCCGTGCCGTGTAGGCGCTCGCCGGGAAGGCCATCCAGCGCGGCACCCAGCTCTCGCGCTTCCGCCTGCCATTGGTCCCGGTCAGGCAGCCACGGATGATGCCCCGCTGGACCTTGCTCGTCGCCTTGGCGTTTTCCGCAGCGACCTGATTACCCGCAACCTCGACCAGCAGATGGCCCATCACCTCACGATCGCGCACCGCATCGAGCATGGCAACGTCGGCCTGCCAGACATCGGCCATGGCAACGCCCATGTGCTGGCCCAGCAATTCGATGATGCCTGTTCCGACGTCCAGCGTTTCGCTCATGACCACCGCAAGGACGCGCATGACATCGGCATCGTCCATGGCGATCAGCCGCTGAACCAGACCGCAAATGCCCTTCCCATCGGCATCGCCGCCGGCGACTGTGGCCGTCTCGGCATCCAGGCCAAGCAGGGCCAGAACCTCGCGTCGCCGGGCATCGAACAGACTTCCGACAGGCAGCCCTCGACGCTCTCGGCCACCGCATCAGTGGGTGACTTCTGAGGTTCGATCCGCACCGTCCACAGCCCCGAACCCATGATGAGATGCGCCACCATCACCCGCAGCGACAGGCCGGTATCCTCGACCAGCTTGGCCCGGACGGCAGCATGCCTGCTGGATTCTGCCGCCTGCGCGCTTGAGACCCCATGCCGATCGGATACGTTCGATCACCTCGTCGATATGGACAGGTCCCTCGATCCGGACGGCTTCCTCGACGAGCGCGGCGAGAACCCCGACGGCGGTTTCGTGCAATTCGCCGTCGTGGAATGCCGGACGAGAGATAACGGCCTCTATATAGAGGTTGGCACTTGCCGCCTCAGCGACTTCATCCGCGCAGATGATGCCCATTTCGGTTAAGTCCTCGCGCTCGACGCTGTAGATCTCGAACCGTGCGGACCGGTTGGCCTCTGCACCGGCATCGGCGTCATGCTCGGCTTTGGCCGCTTCGATCTTGGTGACGATGGCATCGATCTGCTCGTTGGGGCGATAGAACCAGTCGGTGCTCCACAGCCGATGGATCGTCCATCCGTGGCTCTCGAGCACGGATTGACGCAAGCGGTCACGCTCGCGCGCGGAGCGCGCATCATGATAGGCGGCGCCATCACATTCAATGCCGAGAAGGTAACGCCCAGGGGGTTCCGCGTCAGCGACGGCAAGGTCAATGAAGAAGCCGGTCCGATCCGCCCAGGCTCAGACTGCCGCTCTTTCGGCCCGACTCCGCGACGCCGACCGCGTCCATAGCCCCGCACCCGATCAAATGCCAAAAATGCGCGCGAACCGTCCACGCGGCAGTGTGAAGCCGCGCAGCATGGCGATCGCGTTGCAGAGCAGGTCGCTGATCTGAGATCAGTCCAACAAGGGAGCGACGCGTGCTCGCAGGATGGTGCTCGGGTTAAAGGTGACGACGCGCCTCGCGCCTACAACCGCCTCCTTGCCAGTCTTCGGGTTGCGTCCGACCCGCGGCCCCTTATCGTTCAGCAGGAACGTGCCGAAGCCGGCAATCTTCACGTTCTCGCCACGTTCGAGAGCAGCGGCCATCTCCTCAATGATCGCATCGACCATGTGATTGGCCTTGGTGGAAGATATCCCTATGTTTTTCTTGATCGCTTCGGCGATCGCGGCACGAGTGAGGCTCTTGTACTCTTGATGCACGCGGATCTCCTTCGGCGCGACGAGAACGCGCCAGCAGATCGATAGCATACCGCTAGTAAACGATTTTTCCACAAGGGAGATGGGTGCGCCGGTCCCCTGCAAGCCGCCGCACCCGGGCGGCTCGGTAGCGATGAATGCGCGGGGATCAACGCACTTGTGAACGCAGCGCCGCTATATGCGGCCGGTCCATCAATATCATTCGTTTGCAGCTCGGCGGAATGGGGTGGCGCCGGGGCGAGCGCGGCGGGTTTCCTCCCGCCGCCGCGCCCGTGACCCATGGTCAGGCTGGGCTTTAGAACTTTTCGGAGCCAGAAGGTGCTGAGCAATTCTCCGCAGTTGAGCTAGTTCCCTTCGCCCAAACGAAGATGGATGGAGAATCGACCGAAGGGCGGTAGATCTCGCTTTCAATCAACGGTGGGCCCGCTTTGCTCGGCCAAGGCACATAGCCTTGCCTGCACTTAATCATCCGCACCTCGTTGCTGCCATCCCAGATCACGCTCATTCCATGGCAGGGACCGTCATGGAGCTGGACGGACTTGCGGAACACGATCATCTCCTCTGACTATGATTTAAAGACCGATTTTCAAACTCTTCGGCTTACCTTTGTTCCCGAGCTGCGGCTACGGCAGTCCGGCGAGGCCCGCTTCAACCATCGCTTTCCAGACCTCGGACGCCTTCTCGGAAAACTGGCCTTCATACCTGTCGGAAAAGCCGCCGATGGCTCCTCCCGCCTCCCATTACCTCGGTGGGGTAGAGGATCGCGGCCAGAGCCACGCGCGCCTTGGGAAGGAAGTCCTCCCACATCGGCCGCCCCTGATACATTGTATTCTCCGGGAAGCCGTTCTGGCTGCAGAGCGCGCGGACGATCCGCTCGAGGACAGTTTTCATGCGGTACCTATCTGCGAGAGGTACGCCACCATTTCTTCGATGCGAGCCGCTAATTCGAGCACCGCAGTGGCGGCAGTTCCCGACATAGTGCGAGCCATCCCATTCCGCCTTTATGTGACAATGGCTGTTGAATAGGCACCAAATCCTGCGGATCATTGCGCTGCCCCTCTCGGCGGCCTTCACTCTGATGACCGTGACGAGCGCGATAGCACAACAACGGATGTTACTTTGTCTAGGGCTATGTGCTGCGGCGTGACTTACAGTGTCGGCGCGCTACGATGCCAGCATCACGGCTTGCGGCGTCGCATTAGGTGAGCTGTTGGCAACATTTTCCGGAACGTCGTTGCTCAGGGGATCGCCGGAATGAATTGCCCGGCGCTATGATCATGAGGGAATGAGATATTCTCATTTCCGGACCACCGGCAATCCTGTATCGTCCGCTCGCGACCTGAGGGTTTGCTGTAACCCGAACCTTGGCCCGGCCTCTCCAGAGCGCCGGGCCTTTTCGCAGCATCAGTCGGCGGGTGCCTTCTCGGTTGCTCCCTGATCTGGACCAGGACGTTCCAACACCCTTGTGCTGAGCCCCACGATCGCCATGGCCAGAAGAAACATGATGATCAATCCGCCGACGATGTAACGCAGGTTGTTCGGCTTTCCGCCTTCGTGGCCGCCAGCTGGCGTGATGGTGTCCTGGTCGCGGTTGGGCAATGTCATCTCCGGGAATACGCACTGTAAAAAGGCGAAGTGGCCCGGCCGCATACCGGTGGGAGAGAGCATGCCGGGCCACAGGTGCAGGAACACCTGATGGGCTCAAGCCGCAGAAACTGAATTCGTTCCAATCTCAAGTTCGCCCGCCAAATGTCCGCGCTGGCGCATTTGCATTTCCATCAAGATCGCTGATCTGAAATGCCCGTTGAGGTCTGCTTCACCCCAGGATCTACCTGAGATGGAGATTGACAGGAGACACGGGCACCGCCTCCTCCTGCATCTGCCATGATGAAGGCTTCTAGCATCGGTGCAAGGCGCGCACCTCCCATCACAGTTCAGACAGTGCTCATCGCCGTGCAGAACGCCTTGCACACGCCCATCCGCTTCAGCATTGCCGGCTGCCCGGGATCGATTGGCGCACTTCGACGTTCGCGGTGAGGCTGGAGCAGCGAGGTGTAACATGGAAGCGAATTCGGAAATGACCGAATGGCTGCGGAGCAGAGATCTGCTCGAGGCCAACGGCGACACCTCCAGTCTGCTCGATCTTGCCCAGCACGGAGACAAGGCCGATCGTGACTTCGCGCTGTCCCGCATCGCTGCCCTTGCTCAGGGTCGAGGAGCGACCACCGCGCGGCTGAAGAGCATGCCGGGTCGTGTCCCGCGGGGTGGTGTAGGAACCGTCGATCTACGGCAGGATCAGGTTCAGGTCAGGCGGCCAGTGCTGGCAAGCTGACAATAGGGTTATGGCTCACCGAGCCGAG
>NZ_ALVC01000296.1:0-2291 GCF_000293195.2 Sphingomonas sp. LH128 | reverse complement strand
CGCGGCACGGTGCTGGACGGTGACGGCCTTGCACGCCGCATCGATCTGCCCAACGCCTCGAAGAACACCTTCAACGTCGTGCTGGGTTACGAAAAGGGTCCGATCAGCCTGCGCGCTGCCGGCACCTTCCGCGACAAGTACCTCGACGAAGTGGGCGACGATGCCGAGACCGACCGCACCGTCAACCAGCACTTCCAGCTGGACCTCTCGGCCAAGTACAAGCTGACCGACAACATCAAGATCTTCGCGGACTGGGTGAACGTCAACAACGCCAAGTACTTCGCATACCAGAACCTCGCAGGCGCCAAGCGCGCGCTGCAGTACGAGGAGTACGGCTCGACCGTGAAGTTCGGCGCAAGGATGTCGTTCTGATGAAGCGCAACCTCACGAGCATCATCGATGTCGTGAAGCTGGGGTCGGGAGCTTTGCTCCCGGCCCTCCTGCTTTCCGCCTGCGCGACGACGACCATCGCCCCCGGCACCGCTGCCCCCGAGGCCCCACGTCCCTACTATCCCGCCACCGATATCCCGGCAGAAGGCGAGACCGCGCCCGTAGGCACCGGCAATGCCGATGCGGCGGACGATCCGGCGATCTGGCGCAATGCGGCGAATCCCGCCGCCAGCCTGATCCTGGGCACCGACAAGAAGGCGGGGCTCTACGTCTACGGCCTCGACGGTACGGTGAAGGACTTCTCGCCCGCCGGTGCGCTCAACAACGCGGACCTGCGCGAAGTGCGCATGGCGGACGGCTCCACCCGCATCCTCGTCGGCGCCAGCGATCGTACCGACCGCGCCGAACCGCGCATCGCCCTGTTCGGCCTCGACGGCGCGACCGGCAAGCTCTCGGTGCTCGGCTCCGGAACGTTCCTGCCCGCCGGCCATGCCCCGGCGGAGGCCTACGGCTTCTGCATGGGTGCTCCGCTCGCGGCGGGCGAACTCGCCCGCGCCTACGTCGTGCTCAAGGACGGTACGGTCGCCGAGAGCCGCCTCGTCGAGAAGGCCGGCAAGATCGCGGCCGAGCACTTGCGCGACGTCAAGTTCGCGACCCAGTCCGAGGGCTGCGTCGTCGATGACGTGACGAAGACGCTCTACGTCGCCGAGGAGGACGTGGCGATCTGGAAGGTGCCGCTCTCACCGACAACGCTGACCGCATCCTCCTACGCCCGCGTCGGCGAGGCGGACGGTCTGGTCGACGACATCGAGGGCCTTGCCATCGCCCGCAACGCCGAAGGCCGCGCCTGGCTCGTCGCCTCCAGCCAGGGCGACAACGCCTATGCGCTGTTTGATCTCGCCACCGGCAAGCCCGCAGGCCGCTTCCGTATCAACGGGGGCGCCATCGGCGGCACCAGCGATACCGACGGCATCGAAGTCGTGCTCGGCGACTTCGGACCGCAGTATCCCGAAGGGCTGTTCATGGCGCAGGACGGCGACAACGCCCCCAAGGCGCAGAACTTCAAGCTGTTGTCTTGGCGCTCGATCCGCACCGCGCTGGGCATCCGGTAACCCGGCTCTACCGCATCCGCGTGTGACTCGATCTCGCGGATGCGGTAGGACGGCAGCCATGGTGAGGGACACGAATCGATGAAGCGGATCGAGGCATTCGGGGTGCTCGTCGCCGTTTCCTGCATGGCCATGCCCGGCATCGCCTGCGCAGACGTTCTGCAGATCGGCAATTCAGGGGCTGAATGGGTCGCCGGGGGGCCCGCTACCCTGCCCTCCACGTCCGATCTTGCGCAAGTCGATCCCTCGTCCGGCGTGGGCTTCATCGGCAGCACCGTCGCTCGCGCACCCGAGCAGGTGGAATCGACCCCGATGGAGGTCGATTCCCGCCTGCACCCGCAATCGATCACCGAAGCACTCGACGCGGCAGGCCCGACCCGCTGGCGTGAGCGCGTCGCCCAGCTAGCCGCCAAGTACGACATCAGCCCGACTCTGCTGGAAGCGGTGGTCTGGCAGGAAAGCCGCTGGAACGAACTGGCGCTCTCACCCGTCGGTGCGCGTGGGCTGGCCCAGCTGATGCCCGGCACCGCCGCGCAGATGGGCGTCGATCCCGCCGATCCCATGGCTAACCTCGAAGGCGGCGCGCGTTACTTGCGCATGCAGCTCGATGCCTTCGGCGGCGATCTGGAAAAGGCGCTGGCGGCCTACAACGCCGGTCCCGCCCGCGTGCTCAAGGCCGGGGGCATTCCCAATATCCGCGAGACCCGGGCCTACGTCGCCTCGATCATGGCGCGGCTGACGGATCCAGTCCGGCAGTAAAGTTCTGTGCCCCGGAGGGCTTCGACAAGCTCA
>NZ_ALVC01000295.1:0-9269 GCF_000293195.2 Sphingomonas sp. LH128 | reverse complement strand
CGCCGGTGATCGGGTCGCCGCGAAGATTGTCGGCGTTGCGCCCATCAATCATCAGCGCGTCGATGTCTTGCCTTCCCATCTCTGCTCCTTTCGGGACCTCTTGCCGGGTCCGTCTCGTCACGGAGCAGGATAACAAAACTGGTCGATCGACCTGCCTGACAAAACAGACAGGGCCCGACACGGTCGTCAGGTGCCCTTCAGACTCTCCAGTCCGCTGGCGAAGAAACGCAGCGCCGGGGCCGCCATGTCCTCCAGCCGCGCAACCGAATGGTGGCCCGCGCTAATGTCGTCGAGGAAGCCGGGGTCCTGCACCATGAAGATCAGCGCCGCCTCGATCAGATAGACGCCCGCCAGAAGTTCGCGTTCGGCGATGGCGGGCCGGTATTCGCGCAGCCGGTCGATCAGGATCTGCGACACCACGCTCAGCTTGGCGAGGATCGGGCGCAGTTCAGGCAAGCGGTACGAACTCATCAGGTGCGAGGTCATGACCATGTAATTGCGCAAGGGGTCGTCGAGGCGCGAGGCCGCCTGCAGGAACGGCAGGATGAAAGCGGTCACGATCTCCTCCAGCCCGAACTTCCCGCCCGCCTCGGCACGCGCGAAGCTGGCGGCGATGGTGCCGCGCAACAGGTCGAGCTTGCGCTCCAGCACGGCATCGAGGATCAGGTGCTTGTTGCCGAAGTGGTAATGGACCAGCCCCATCCTCACGTCCGCTGCCCTGGCGATGTCGCGCAGCGAAGTGCCGATATAGCCGCTTTGCGCGAACAGCACCTCGGACGCATCAAGGATACGGTTTCGTGTCGCCTCCCCCTTGGTCGAGGTCGAATAGCGGCCGGAGGTGCCCATTTCCGTCATGCAACCGCCATTGCTCTAATTTGTCAAACCGACAACCCGTTTCACATGCCGGATGCGTCCCAGTGTCAGGCGCGAGGATACGATACTGCCGTTGCTTCCGGCAGTGCAGGTGGAATGCAGCGCGCCGCATCGCCGGCGCATTACGATTACGCGATCCGCACGGGCCTTTGGGCGGCGACCTCAAGCTGGCGAGCATGGAAACGCTTCGATTAGGTGCCGGGCCGCAAGCCGAACGATACCGTCATTACCCCTGCCCTCCCCAGACTTCCGAGGCCGCCAGCACGGCGAGGCGGCCCCCCGCCTGCAGCAGCACATCCTCGTTTTCTTTGGGGGAAGGCAGAAAACGGCGATCGAAGCGATGGCGTCTATACCCCCGAATCCTTCGCCGCCTTCAATTCAGGTGGGGGTTTCGGCGGCATTCCTGCGCTGACCTTCTGCAGCGCCTATCTGAACGGCAACGTGAACGGCGCCAGCCCGGGCTGCGTGCGCGGCAACGACGGCGGCAACCCCGGCGACGCCGATCCCTACACGTCCAACGGCCATCACGTGCACCCCATCAACAACAAGTCGATCGGCGGCATGGCCCGGATATACCAATGACCTCGTGGGCTTCGGCTGGCTCCTCAATCTCTACGGCGCTCCACGAACCTATGGCGTTTCGGTGAGCTTCAAATTCTGAAACCTTGCTGTCAAAAAGTCGAGCCGTCGGAACCGCCTGCCGTTCTGGCGGCTCGTGCCATTGCCGTTCAAGACCTGCCAACGCACCGGCAATGGCGAACAAGAAAGCAGTGAATCACGGCACGGCGGGCGCATAGCGGCGCTCCAATTCGCTCTGCCGCGTGGTGAGGCTGGCGCGCTTGCCTTCGATGATGACAACGGCGGCACCGGTGGAAGGCTCCAGCGGATCCCCGTCCCAGACGACGATGTCGGCCGCGCTGCCCGGCGCAAGCGTAGTGGCACGGCCGCCCCAGATCGCCGCCGGATTGACAGTGATCGCCCGCAGCGCGTCGATCCGGCTAAGTCCGGCGGCGACTGCAAGCCCCGCGCCTTCGCGCAGCGCCAGCCCTGCATTATAGCTCAGTTCTACCGCTCCGCCGACCAGTCCGAACGCCACCTTTACTCCTGCGCGGGTCAGGATCGCGGCATTCTCCTGCCGCGCGCCGATCTGGTCGAAAGTGCTGGGCAGGTTCGCTTCAGGATCCAGCACCACCGGAATATGTGCCTTGGCGAGCAGGTCCGCTGCGCGCCACGCCTCCGCGCCCCCCACGATCACCACTTTGATTCGATAGTCTCCGGCAAGCCTGACCGCCTGACGCACATCGCTTTCGCGGTGCGTGACTATCGCCAGCCGCATGGCACCCTGAAGCACCGGACGAAGCGCCAGCCGATCCTGACGCTTGAGCGCGAATTCGTCGCCAGAGGGCAAAGTGGCGAGCTTCGCTTCGTCAAGGGCGGCGCGCAACAACCCCCATTGCGCTGCCCGTGAACCGGCCTGCCTATCCCACGCGCCGCCACCGATCACCGCGAACATTGCTGCGCGTGCCTTGCCGAGAATGTCGGCCCCCGGACGCAGCCGCGCAATCGCGGCCATGCCGGAGAAAGGCGCAATACCCGACGGCCCCGGGAAGCTGAGCGCGCTGGTGACACCATCCGCGCGCGCCAACCCGACCAGCGTTGAATTGCCGTTGAGCGCATAAGACACGTCGAACGACGGACCTGTCCCGGCATCCTTTGCCGCAGAATAATCGCGCGTGTCACTTGCGGCGGAGACCTCGACCAAGCCAAGCTGGGTCGCACCATTGATCAGACCGGGCGTTACCGGCTTGCCGCCTGCATCGATCACCTGCGCCCCCGCTGGTACACCGCCTGCGACCGTCACCGAGACGATCCTGTCACCATCGATGAGCACCGTCGCGTCATTCAGCGGGGTGTCGCCGGTCATCGTCCAGGCCTCCGCATGGACGATGGCGATCTCCTGCGCGGCCACCGGCACGGCCCCCAAAACGGCGAACGGTACGGCGGCCAGCGAAAGAAGGCCCCGCTTCATGGACGCACCGCCGCGCGGCCGAGTTCGAAATCGGAGTCTGGCTCCTCGGATGGCGCGCTGCGATCGGAGACGACCGCTCCATCCATGAGCACGAGATCGGCCTTGGTATAGATGCTGAATGGGTTGCCGGACCAAAGCACGACATCGGCATTGAAGCCCGGTGCAAGCGTGCCGATCCGATCGGAGAGACCCAGCACGCGCGCAGGATTGCTTGTGATCCAGCGTATCATCCGTTCAGGCGGCACCGCGATGCCCATCTGCCTGCCCGCCCCGGCCGCCTTGGCCGCCTCCATCGCCAGCCGCTGGCCCGAAGCCGGGGAATCGGAGTGCATCGTCACGCATACCCCCGCCTTGTCGAGCATCGACGCGCTTGCCCGCAGCGAATCCAGCGTCTCCATCTTGAACCCCCACCAATCACCGAACACCGCCGCGCACACGTCGTTCTCGCGCAGCAGTTCCGGGATCTTGTAAGCCTCGCCTGCGTGATGAAACGCAACGAGATGAATGTTGAACTCGCGCATGACCGAAAGCATCGTGGCCATGTCGTCGGCGCGGTAGCAATGCATGTTGAGCCTCAGGTCGCCGGCCAGCACGCCGGCCAACGCTTCGCGCTTCAGATCCTGGCCCCGCCCTGGTGGCGGCCCGCGTCGCTTGGCGGGCTTGCCGTCGAAATCCCTCCAGTCATGAAGGACCTTCTGGGCATCCATGAAGGTTTTTCTGACATAGGCGACCACGCCTTGCCGGCTCGTCGGCCCGCGATGGCTTTCCGCCCCCTCGGACTTGGGGTTCTCGCCGCAGGCCATCTTGAAACCCTGTGGTGCCCCGGGAAACTTCATCGCAGCGACCGTGGTGACGTGGACCGGCTTGACGGTGATCGCGCGGCCGCTGAAAATCGGGCTCGAGCCCGGCAGCACCTGGATCGTCGTCACGCCGGCTTGCAGCGCGCGTGAAAAGGCTACGTCCTGCGGGTTGATCGCAGTCTCGATCCAGGTGTCCGCGACGTTGACGTCGCTGGCCTCGGCAACGTCGCCCGCCTGGCGATCGATGGTGGTGAGGGGCAGTACATAAGTGCCGTCATGGCTGTGTACGTCGATAACGCCCGGCGTGACCCAGCGGCCCTGCGCGTCGATCTCCCGCACGCCGCCCGGGTTGGCCAGGCGCTGCCCGACGGCGGCGATCTTGCCGTCCCGTACCAGAACATCGCCATCGTCAAGACGGCCGCCTGCACCGTCGAGCACGGTGGCGTGGCGGAACAGCACATCCGAGCGTGGTCCGGGCTTGTAGGTGCTGGGAAATGGATCGCGCAGCCAGGGATCGATCTCGCCGACTTTGTTGAAAGGCCCGGCCTGTTCATGATGAGCATGGTCTCTGGCCGCGATCGGCGCCGCACAAAGACTGGCGCTGGCGGCAGCAACAGCCATGATGCGCAATCGACGGATCATATCCGCTCCTCGTTGAACCGGCGCATCCAGCGGACGAGAACCGGATCGGGATGACGAGCGACGATCGAGCGAAGCGTCTCGGGCCTTTCGTCCTGGCCCAGCTTGAATTTGCCTGCAACGCGGGTCACCTGCGCCCTGAAGCCAACGATCGCTTCGAGCATCCCGGTGTAACGGGGACCGAGCATCGTCCTTCCCCAACCCGTACCATCATCCATCCTCGCGGCGAGCAGATCGAGCGCCTCTTCGGTTCTGTCAGGCTCGAAGGTCACCTCTGCCTCAATCCGCAGCTGGGCAAAATTCCAAGTCGGCGCCCAGTTGTCGAGACCGGCCTGGGCCGGCGAAACATATCCGTCCGGCCCATTGAACAGGACCAGCGCACGCGGAGCTGACGAAAGAGCCGCGTAAAGCGGATTGCGCCGAGCCATGTGTCCAACGAGGTGAGTCAGCCTGCCCTCGGGATCATACTCGCCAAGCAAGGGAAGCAGGCTCGCATGGTCCGCGCCGCCGGCTGCCGCGCACACCCAGGCGAGAGGGAATTCTGCAATCAAATCGCGAACATCGCCTCCGTCGAAGCGCTCGAAGAGTTCGCTCACCCCAGCCCCGCTTTCGCCTGCCACATCACGTCCTCCTGGCCTTACGGTATCTGTTTTCCCTGCGGGCCGGACAGCTGCAAGCACCAAGAGCTAAAATTTCGCTGGGCCAAGGGTATCGGCGATTGTCCTGGAACTGCAACACCCATACGCTGGCCTCGATTTTATCTCTTCCTGCACCAGGAGCCGGGTCCAATGCTGCCTCCATGGAAAATGAGCTTGAGCGAGCGGATCGTGCACTCTTCGCGCGGTACGCCCGTCTACATGCAGATCATCCAGGCACTCATCCGCGACATCGAGAGCGGCAGGCTGGCATCCGGCACATTTCTTCCCAGCAGCCGAGAACTTGCGGACGTGCTGAACGTCAATCGCAAGACCGTGGTGCTCGCCTATGAGGACCTGATCGCGCAAGGCTGGCTCGCCTCGGCGGGCACCCGCGGCACCAAGGTGTCGACTTCGCTGCCCGAACCAACCGGGAAAGCCGCGCGCCCGGACGTCGCCGAGCATATGGACGGCGGCGCCGAGTATCGGTTCGCAAGGCCGCCGATACGCGCTCTGGCGCTGCCGGGCGGCAAAGGATTGAAGATCGACGAGGGCTCTCCGGATGGCCGACTGTTCCCGCCGGAACTCCTGGTGCGGGCCTATCGGGTCGCGGCCCAGCGGGCATCGCGGGCCAATCATCTTCAATATAGCGATCCCCGCGGCTCGGAAGGTCTGCGCGAAAGCATTGCAGCGATGCTGAAGAGCCAGCGCGGCCTGCCGGTCACTGCCCGCAACATCTGCATTACGCGTGGCAGTCAGAACGGGATCTTCCTTGCGGCGCAGGTCCTCATCACGCCGGGCGATGCAGTTCTCGTGGAAGCCCTGACCTATGAACCGGCCGTCGCCGCCTTCAGGGCATGCGGCGCTCGCATCATCAGCATCGGGCTGGACGAAGGCGGAATAGATGTCGAGGCGGTCGAGCGGGCCTGCCGCCAGGAACGTGTGCGCGCCGCCTTCGTGACGCCGCACCATCAGTTCCCCACCACCGTCGCCTTGCGCCCGGAACGACGCCTGCGCCTGCTCGAACTGGCCCGCCAGTTCGGTTTTGCCGTCGTCGAGGATGACTATGACCACGAATTCCACTTCGAATCGCAGCCGCTCCTGCCGATGGCCGGCTATGCTCCGAACCGCGTGATCTACGTCGGCTCGCTGTCCAAGCTCCTGCTCCCGGCCCTGCGCATCGGATACATCGCCGCGCCCGAAGAAGTCATCGACGCGATCGCTCACCGTGTTTCGCTGGTGGACGGCATGGGTAATATCCTCACGGAAGATGCCGCGACACAGCTCATTGAGAACGGCGAACTGCGCCGTCACAGCCGCAAGGTGCGCCAGATATATGCAGCGCGCCGCATGAGATTCGCCGCGATGCTGGACGCGACGCTCGGCGGATTGGTCGATTACGCGGTTCCCGATGGCGGCCTCGCTTTCTGGCTCCGGTTCCGCGATCGCGCCGACCTCGACCGCGTGGAGCGGCGCGGCGCGGAATTCGGCCTGCGCTTCGCCCTGTCAGAATCCTTCATGACGAACGAAGACGCTCCGCGCGGGCTGCGCATCGGCTTTGCCAGCTTGACCGAACACGAAGCACGCCAGGCCCTTTCTACGCTCGCCGCCGCAGCCGCGAGGTAAGTGGACCAGTCATATTGGCGAAACTGGATGTTCTCGCGCAGCCAAAGGCGGGGAACTAATAACCGGAATTCTTTCGCACAAAACGGGGATACCCTTGATGAAGACCTTGAAGTTCCTGTTGGCAGGCGCCGCGACGGTCCTTGCCTCTGCTGCATTCGCGCAAGGGGCGGCACCCGCTGCATCGGCGTCCGGCACCGCGAACGCAGCGGCGCCCTGGCCGGAAGCGTGGTTCGAAATCTTCAAGCTCGCGCCCGGCAAGCAGGAAGAATTCATACGCCGCATCGACCGCGCCGACCAGGTCGCTGCCACGGCCGGCCTTCCCCCGATCCAGATCTTCGTCCACGAGGATGGCGCCGACTGGGATGTGCTGCTGTTCAAGCCGGTGACCGGCTTCAAGCCCACGACCGCACAGGAAGCCGCAATGGCCGCCAAGCGCAAGGAACTGCATATGGAGAGCGGCCCGGCCTATTTCCTCGGTATCCGCGAGACCATCGCTTCCCATACCGACAGCAAGGCCTACGGCCCGCTCAGCGCGGCGCAGTGGCTCGACAAACTCGACAAGTGGCGGGCCGAAAACCCTCAGCCAGCCCAAAAGTAACGATCGCGGGGGAAACGAAGAGATGATCGACAGGCGACGCTTCATCGGGGGCTCCGGCTGCGCGTTGGCCATTGGCGCGCTTCCCACCCTCGCGGCCGAGGCGGAACTGGACGCGGCCTATGTCAACGCCCGTGTCTGGACCGGCCGCAGCCCCTCGGAACACAGCGATGCGCTCGGCGTGATCGGCACCGATATCGTTGCAATCGGCGACGCGGCGGTGCGAGCGCGTAGCGGCAGGCGGACCCGGATGATCGACCTGCAAGGCGCGTTCGTCGTGCCGGGTATGGTCGATTGCCACACGCATTTCGCCCGCGCCTCGCTGATGCTGTCGCGCCCGTCGCTGCGCGATGCAGACACACCGGCAGAATTCGTCCGACGGATCGGCGCGGCTGCGGCTGCCTTGCCCAAAGGCCAATGGCTCGAAGGCGGGAACTGGGACGCCGACCGCTGGGGAGGAGAAATGCCGACACGGCAATGGATCGATGCCGTCACCCCCGACATTCCGGTAGCCGTGATCCGCTACGATCTGCACATGCTGCTGCTCAACTCGCTGGCGCTGAAGCTGGCAGGCATCGATCGCAACACGCCCGACGTGCCGGGCGGCGTAATCCTGCGGGATGCACGGGGCGAGCCGACGGGCGTGCTCAAGGACGCGGCACGGGACCTTGCCACGCGCGCAATTCCCAGGCCCAGCGAAGCACAGGTCGAGGCCGCGATCCGCAGAGGCATCACGCTCGGCCTCAGCAAGGGTGTCACCCAGGTACATAACACCGATGTCGATTGGGAGACCCACGACGCGCTCCGCCGCATGCGCCCGCGCGGCGAGACCGACATCCGCTTTTATTCCTATACGCCAATCGCCGACTGGGAGCGCGCGGTCGCGCTGGTCAAGGCCGAGGGGCGCGGCGACGACTGGGTTCGCTGGGGGGCATGCAAGGCAGTCTACGACGGATCGCTCGGTTCACGCACCGCGCTGTTCTACGAACCCTATCTGGACGATCCCTCCACGCATGGCATCGCTGTCACCAGGCGGTCCGACTTGCGCGAATGGATCGGCGAAGCCGACAAGGCAGGGCTTCAGGTTTCCGCACATGCCATTGGCGACGAGGCGAATGACGAAGTGCTCGACGTCATGGCCGAAGTCGCTGACGCCAACGGCATGCGCGACCGTCGTTTCCGGATCGAGCACGCGCAATCGCTCAGCAAGGCGGCGATCCCCCGTTTCGCCAAGCAGAACGTGATCGCTTCGGTCCAGCCTTACCACGCGATCGACGACGGCCGGTGGGCGATCCGGCGCATCGGCGAGGAACGCCTTACCCGAACTTACGCCTTTCATTCGCTCGTCGCCTCGGGCGCGCATGTCTGCCTGGGCTCGGATTGGCCGGTGGCCCCGCTCGATCCCATCATCGGCATCCAGGCGGCGGTGCTGCGCGAAACGCTCGACGGGAAGAACCCCGGCGGATGGCACCCGGAGCAGAGGATCTCGCTGGCTCAGGCCCTGGCAGGCTATACCCGCGAGGCAGCCTATGCCGGATTCATGGATAAGCGGATGGGCATCATCGCCCCGGGCCGTCTCGCCGATTTCGTCGTACTCGACCGCGACCTGTTCGCCATCGATCCGGAGACGATTGCGCAAACCGGCGTGCTGCGCACCGTCGTCGGCGGAAAACAGCGCTTCGGCTGAGCGGCGCTGCCGCACACCGGCATTTCAGCCCGCCGGGCGATGTTTCCCGAGGTGGGCAGATCACGCATCGACGGCGGGAGTTTTCCGAATGCGGCCAGCATCACCTGGTCCCCTGCCTCAGGACAAACTGGATGTTTTCGGCTCCAGGCCGCAGTCAGATGGAATGCTGGACCGTGCGGCTCGGCGCGGGCGCAGGAAGGAACCTTTGCAGCGGACGGGAAAATCCGTCGCGGCAGATCGAGTCAACTCATTTTGGGGTACGAACCATGCGCATTTCCATCATTCGGGGATCCAGCGCCGCGGCGCTCGCGGCGACATTCGCAATCGCCTCACCCGCCTTCGCCCAGCATGCTCCCCGCGATGCCGAGAGCGAGGAGAGCCGCAA
>NZ_ALVC01000294.1:0-13050 GCF_000293195.2 Sphingomonas sp. LH128 | reverse complement strand
CCGTGGCGGCCAGCCGCGCCGCGATGGCCAGAGGGATGGTGCGCGCAGCGACCGTCCGCAGGGCGAGCGTCGTGAAGGCGGCGAGGCCGAAGGCGAGCGCAAGCGTCGCTTCCGTCCGCGCGGCCCCAAGGGGCTGGGCGCGCACAAGGGTGCGGTGAAGCGCGCAGGGTAGGAATGAAATAAAGGGAATCTGGGGCCATTGCCCCAGACCCCGTTATTGTCGTCGTTGTTCGCGCAGCTACCTAGCGCGCTCCCTGCAATGGGCAGCACCGCGAACCTGCGCACGTGTCCACGGCAGTATGGGGTCTGGGGCCTTTGGCCCCGGGCTTCCTCTTTTTATCTTCCCCTTCCCCTCCTGAGGGCATACTCCCCGCGCCCATGGCGCTCGACGCTCCCCTTGTTGCGGTGCTTGTTTCCGCCTTTGCCATGACGGCGATCGTGGGCGTCCGTTATCTCCTCACGTCCGGCCTGTTCGCCTGGATCACCGCGCGAGTGCGGCCGGGCCATTACAAGGGCCTGGACCGCCAGATCCGCAGCGAGATCGCGTGGTCGCTGGCCTCGGCCGTGATCTACGGCATTCCCTCAGGCGTCGTCGCATGGGGCTGGCGCGCGCATGGCTGGACCCGCATCTATACCGATGTGCATGACCGGCCGCTCTGGTGGCTGCCCGTTTCGGTGCTCGTCTACCTTTTGCTCCACGACACGTGGTTCTACTGGACTCATCGCTGGATGCACCGGCCACGGGTATTCCGCATCGCCCATGCCGTCCACCACGCCAGCCGCCCGCCTACGGCGTGGGCGGCGATGAGCTTCCATCCGACCGAAGCGCTGACCGGGGCCGTGGTGATCCCGGCGCTGGTGCTGCTCGTGCCGATCCACGTCGGCGCGCTTGGCGTGGTGCTGACGATCATGACGGTGATGGGGATCACCAATCACATGGGCTGGGAGATGTTTCCCCGTGCCCTCGTTCATTCGCCGCTCGGGCGCTGGCTCATCACCGCCAGCCATCACCAGCGGCACCATGAAAGCTATCGATGCAACTACGGCCTTTATTTCCGCCACTGGGATCATCTGTGCGGCACCGATGCCGGGCTGTCACAGGCGTTCTCGCGGCCCTAAGCCTGGTCGTAGTGCTGGCCGGGGCGACGGCGCCGCAGAACACGGACGTGTCGGTTTCGGTGACGGACATGCGCTCGGCGAAGGGGCAGGTGCTCGCCTGCCTGACGACGCGGCCCGATGCCTTTCCCGATTGCGAGAAGGACCCGCAGGCCCGCAAGCTGACGGTCCCGGCCGCGAACGATCTCCATCTGGACTTCGGCGCAGTGCCGCAGGGGCGCTATGCAGTGTCGCTGATCCATGACGAGAACGGCAACGGCAAGCTCGACACCCGGCTGATGATCCCGCGCGAGGGCTACGGCTTTTCACGCGACGCGCCGGTGCGGATGGGGCCGCCGAAGTTCGCGCAGGCGGCGTTCGATGTCGCGGGGGAACCTGTCCGCCTGGCGATCCGGATGCGATATCTGCTCTGACCGACTTGCCCCCGCCACCGCCGCGCCTTACGCCTGAAATGTGAGACGGGAAGAGGACAGGATCGAGGAGGCCGTCGAAAAGACGGTCGAGGTGGCAACGGCGGACCTTGTGCCGCCTCCGCCGACGGGCGCGTTCTCGCCTTTTCGCTATCCGGTGTTCCGCGCGATCTGGACCGCCAACTTGTTCTCGAACCTCGGCGGCACGCTGCAGGGCGTCGCGGCCGCCTGGATGATGACCGAGCTGACCGCCTCGCACCAGCTCGTCGCGCTGGTGCAGGCATCGGCGACGGTGCCGATCATGCTGTTCGGCGTCTTCGCGGGCGCCATCGCCGACAACTACGACCGCCGCCTCGTCATGCTGACCGCGCAAGTGGGGATGCTGGTGGTCTCGGCCGCGCTGGCGGCGATGGCCTACGCGCACATGCTGACGCCGTTCCTGCTGCTGGCTTTCACGCTGAGCGTCGGCATCGGCACTGCGCTGAACTCACCGGCATGGCAGGCCTCGGTGCGCCAGCAGGTAGAACCGCGCGAGCTGCCGCAGGCGATCGCGCTCAATTCGATCTCCTTCAACATCGCCCGTTCGGTCGGCCCGGCGCTGGGCGGATTGCTGATTTCCATTTGGGACGTATCGTTCGCCTTCGCTTTCAATGCGATAAGCTACATCGGCCTGATCGGCGTGCTGCTGTGGTGGAAGCCGCCGCCGCGCCAGATCGAGCGCCGCCCGATCCTGCCCGCCGTGGGCGTCGGCATCCGTTACTGCGCCACCAACCCGCAGCTACGCCGCATTCTGGCGCGCTGCTTCGCGCTCGGGTTCAGCCTTGCCGCCTACCAGTCGCTGCTGCCGACCGTGGTGAACGGCCCGATCCATGGCGATGAGCTGGACTACGGGTTGATGCTCGGCCTGTTCGGCATCGGCTCGATCACCGCCGCCCCGCTGACCGGGCCGATCCGCCGCAGGATCGGGCTCGAGGGCATTCTCGCGATGGGCGCGGCGATGTTCGTGTTCTCGCTGTCGCTGATCGCCGAGGTGGACCGCATCGCCTACGCCCTGCCCGCCGCCTTCGTATCGGGCATGGCCTGGGTGATGATCCTCACCACGCTGAATACGGCAGTGCAGCTGCGTTCCCCGGACGCGATCCTCGGCCGCTGCCTGTCGATATACCAGGCGGTGACCTTCGGCGGCATGGCGCTGGGATCGTGGACATGGGGCATGCTGGCCGACTGGAAGGACCTGCCCTTCGCGCTGCATGCCGGATCGATCTTCCTGATCGTCTCCTTCGTGGCCTTACGCATCCTCGCCCCGCTGCCCAAACCGGGCGAGGGAATCATCAAGCAGCCCTGATGATTCCGGCAAGCTCCACGGGCGCAACTTAATCCTTATTACACCAAGTTGCGCCAGAACCGGCCCTCTACAGGGGCGAGTCGGGATTCGACATGGACAGTTTGCACGGCGAGTTTTCGGGTGAAGGCAATTCCGAAGGGGAAGACATCACCGCCGCCGCCCCGGTCGCCAAGCCGGGCAACGACGAGCGCCGCATGCAGGTGCGCGCCTACAATTTCTGGGCTAGCCTGCTGGGCGAGAAGACCTTCCCCGACATCGCCGACCTCGATCCCGCCAACCTGCCGGACTTCGGCCCGCGCAGCGTCCTGCTCGACTTCACGGACGGGATCGAAGATCCCGCCATCGCCTATGTCGGCGCGATGCTGGTGCAGGAGTGCGACGCGCAAGGGACGATCCGTCGCCTTGCCGATGTGCCCAGCGGCTCGCTGCTCTCCCGCATCACCGACCACTACATGCAGATCCTCGCCAATGAGGCGCCGATCGGGTTCGAGGCCGAGTACGTCAACCCGCAGGGCATGACGGTGCTCTATCGCGGCATCCTGATGCCCTTTTCGCGCGACGGGCAGCGGATCGACTACATCTACGGCGTGATCAACTGGAAGGAGAGCGCCGAGCCGCTGCCTCCCCGTCGCCAGCCGGGCGAGGCCGACGACGGCATGGACGGGCGCCCGGCCATGCTGCGCGCGCCCGAACCGCTGACCGACTGGGCGGACGGGCCTGCGGATTTCGGCAGTGGCGACTTCTCACTTCCCGCGATCGACGCCTATACCCCGATGGAACTGCCGAGCCCCGGCTTCTCCTTCGAGGCCGAGCCGACCTCCTTCGTCGATCACGCAATGGGCCTCGCCGACTGGCTCGCCTCCGCGCGCGAACTGGCGCTGCTGGCCCGGCGCAGCGAGGAGCGCTCGCATCAGGCGCTCTACGACGCGATCGGCCGCGCCCACGACTTCGCGCTGGCGGCGCAGGACGCCCCGGAAGACCTCGCCGAACTGATCGAGGATGCGGGGCTGAAAGCGCAGGAACGCGCGCCGCTGTTGCCGCTGGTCAAGCTCGTGTTCGGCGCCGACTACGACAAGACCCGCCTGACCGAATTCGCCACCGTCATCGCCCATGCCGGACGGATCGGCCTTGCGGTCGGCACGCTCTCCGCGCATCTCGCGGCGACGCCCGGCGGCGTGAAGGCGCTGGTCCGCGAGGAACGCCGCCTGCGCCGCGAGGAAGCGGGGAGCGTCCCCGCGAATGCCCGTGAACGCCTCGCCAGCGAACTGCGCGCGATCGAGGCACGCCCGCTGGCAGAACTCGATGCCACAGGCGAGGAATTCACCGTGCTCGTCGCACGGCGGCTGCCAGGTGGCGAGGTCGTGCTGGTCGGCGAAGTCAGCGACGACGAAACGCTGCTGCAGCGTGCGGCGCGGCGGTTGTTGGGCTGAGGTTCAGGCGCCCACCCCGTCCGGCTTGGCAGCAAGCTGCCAAGCCTCCCGGCCCTCCCGCATGCGGGAGGGCATGACCTTTCTTCCCCCCTCCCGCTTGCGGGAGGGGTCGGGGGTGGGCCTCCTTGCCTCACCTCTCACCCATCACCCTCGACACCTCCACCCCAACCGTGCATGCATGCGGCTTCATCGCCGGTTAAGCCCCCGGGGTCCCCAAGAGAGCCGATGCCCAAGCTGCGACTACCTGCCCTACTGTTCGCGATTCCCGCGCTGCTCGGGGCCTGCGCCGCTCCCGCCTCGGCCCAGTCGATCCTGCGCGATGCCGAAACCGAAGCGCTGCTGCGCGACATGGCCGCGCCGCTGGTCAAGGCCTCGGGCCTGAGGCCTGGCGACGTCGACATCGTCCTCGTCAACGATTCCTCGGTCAACGCCTTCGTCGCGGGCGGGCAGGCGGTCTACGTCAACTCAGGCCTCATCGACGAGGCGGACACCGCCGCCGAAGTGCAGGGCGTCGTCGCGCACGAACTCGGCCACGTGACCGGCGGCCATGCGGTGCTCAACATGGGCGGCAAGGGCGCGACCAATATCTCGCTGCTCTCGCTCCTGCTCGGCGCGGCGGCGGCGGCTGCGGGCGGCGGCGAGGCGGCGATGGGCGTCATCATGGCCGGGCAGCAGGCGGCGATGGGAAAGTATCTCGCCTATAACCGCTCGCAGGAAGCCTCGGCCGACGCGGCGGGCGCGCAGTATCTGTCGAAGGCCGGGATCAGCGGGCGCGGCTCGATCGCCTTCTTCGAGAAGCTCCAGAACATGGAGTTCCGCTACGGCTACCGCCCCAAGGACGGGGACGAGTTCTACTCCAGCCATCCTCTTACCGGCGACCGCATCGCCACGCTCAAGGATACCTACGAGAAGGACGCCGCCTGGGAAAAGCCGGACGACGCGGCGATCCAGAAACGCTTCCTGCGCGCCAAGGCCAAGCTCTTCGGCTTCCTTGCTGAGCCTTATCAGGTCCTGCGCAAGTACCCGATGACCGACAACTCGGTCCCCGCTCGCTATGCCCGTGCCTATGCCTTCCACCGCGAATCGAAGTTCGCCGAGGCCCGCGCCGAAACCGAGGCGCTGATCGCCACCGATCCGAACGATCCCTATTTCCTGGAGCTCGACGGCCAGATCCTGCTCGAGGCGGGCAAGCCTGCCGAAGCGCTGCCTATGCTGCGCAAGGCCAACGCGATTTCCGGCAACACGCCGCTGATCGCCACCCTCTTCGGCCACGCGCTGATGGCGACCGAGGACCCGGCGAACTACAAGGAAGCGCAGGAAGTCCTCAAGACTGCCGCCGCGCGCGACCGGGAGAACCCTTTCACCTGGTATCAGCTGGGCATGATCTACGCCGCCAACGGCGACATGCCCCGCGCCTACCTCGCCAGCGCCGAGCAGCAGGTGCTCTCCGGCCGCATGGAGGAAGCGCTGCGCAGCGCCCAGGCGGCGGAGGCGGGACTGGCGCAAGGCTCGCCCGACTGGATCCGCGCGCAGGACATCGAGATGCAGGCACGCGCCGAACTGGAACGCGGCAAGAAGCGGCGCTAAAGCGTCCGCAAAACGCCAATCAAGACAGGTATTTATCAACGTCATGAGTACAGCCGGCAAGTTCGCAATGGGGATCGTGGGGCTAGCCGTCGTCGGCGGCGCAGGCTGGTACGGCGGCCGCATCGCCGTGCAGCACGTGGTCCACGACTACATCCTCGAAAACCCTGAGATACTGCCGCAGGCGATGGAAGAACTGCGCCGCCGCGAAGCCGCCAAGGCGCTCGGCGGGGTCCGTCAGGCAGTCGAGACGCCCTTCCCCGGCGCCGTGCTCGGCAATCCGAACGGCAAGGTCACGCTGGTCGAGTTCTCCGACTATGCCTGCGGTTACTGCCGCCAGAGCCTGCCCGACGTCGCCCAGCTGATCGCGAAGAACCCCGACTTGCGCATCGTCGTGCGCGAACTGCCGATCATCAGCCCGCACAGCCCGGATGCCGCCAAGATGGCCCTCGCCGCCGCCGAACAGGGCAAGTACGCCCAGTTCCACGATGCCATGTACAAGGCCGGGCAGGTCGATGCCCCCACCATCGAGGCAGTCGCCAAGTCCATCGGCCTCGACATGGACCGCGCCCGCCGCATCGCCGCCAGCCCGACGGTGGAGGCCGAGCTTGGCCGCAGCATGGAAATGGCCCAGCGCCTCGGCTTCTCCGGCACCCCCAGCTGGATCGCGGGCGACAAGCTCATTCCCGGCGCGGTCGGCTTCGACCAGTTGTCGGACGCCGTGAAGGCCGCACGTGGCGCATGATTTGAAACCTTTGCAAGATCGTCTAGGTTTGTCCGCATGAGCGTCCTGCCTATCCAGCCCATTCCCTTCTTCGCCGACAAGGACCGCGCGTTCTGGCGCCTGCAGTTCATCGGCTGGGGCGGCGCCATGGTGCTGCGCACGATGTCGACGCTGGCCAACAACCAGTCCTCGGCCTCGCTTGTCCTGGTCGTCATCGCCACGATCACGGGCTTCTCCGTCTCGCTGGTGCTCTCAGTGATCTATCGCGCGCTGATCAAGCGCCGGCCGATCGTCACCTGGGGCCTGACCGCGCTGATGCTGCCGGTCGCGGTGGCGCTGCACGCGTTCATAGACGCCTGGGTCATCTCGCTCTGGCGCGGCGAGGGGGACAGCTTCGCGCAGCTGTTCCTCGGCGTCTTCTACTTCGACGCGACGCTGCTGGGTGCGTGGACCGCCCTCTACTACATGGTGAACTTCTACCTGCAGGTGGAGGAGCAGAACGACCAGCTGATCCGGCTGGAGACCCAGGCCACCAGTGCCCAGCTGGCGATGCTGCGCTACCAGCTCAACCCGCACTTCCTGTTCAACACGCTGAACTCGATCTCGACGCTGGTGCTGCTGAAACAGACAGAGCCCGCCAACGCGATGCTCAGCCGCCTGTCCTCGTTTTTGCGCTATACGCTCATCAACAAGCCCTCCGCGCGCGTCACCGTGGAGCAGGAGGTCGAGACCCTCCAGCTCTACCTCGACATCGAGCGCATGCGCTTCGAGGAACGGCTGCGCACCACCTTCACCATCGATCCCGCCACCGAAGCCGGACTGCTGCCCTCGCTGCTGCTCCAGCCGTTGGTCGAGAATGCGATCAAGTACGCCGTCAGCCAGCAGGAAGCCGGGGCCGAGATCACCGTCGCCACGCAACTCATCGGGCCGATGCTTCGCATCACCGTCTCGGACACCGGGCCGGGCTTGCAAAGTCCCACGACCGACAACAGGCTATCGGGCATGACCTACGATGGAGGGGAGCCGGTTTCCACCGGCGTGGGATTGTCCAACATCCGCGACCGCCTGTCGCAGGCCTATGGCGAGAACCACCGTTTTGAAACGATCGAACCGCTGGAAGGCGGCTTCGCAGTCGTGATAGAACTCCCTTTCGAGCGCCGCGAAACCACCGAGGACATATCCGAACCCGCGCGTCAGCCCGTTCAGATGGCGCGATGAAACAATCCTGCCCCGTGCGCGTTAGCCGCACCGGAGACACATACCTATGACCATTCGCACGATTCTCGTCGACGATGAGAAACTCGCAATTCAGGGCCTGCAACTGCGGCTCGAAAAGTACCCCGACGTCGAGATCATCGACACTTGCGCGAACGGGCGCGAGGCGATCCGCAAGATCAAGACGGAAAAGCCCGACCTCGTCTTCCTCGACATCCAGATGCCCGGCTTCGACGGCTTTTCCGTCGTCAAGGGCGTGATGGAGATCGAACCGCCGCTGTTCGTCTTCGTCACCGCCTACCAGGAACACGCCGTCCGCGCCTTCGAGGCGAACGCGGTGAACTACCTGATGAAGCCGGTGGACGAGAGCAAGCTGGACGACACCCTTGCCCGCGTACGCCAGCGCCTGTCCGAGAAGCGCAGTTCCGAGGAAGCGGAGAAGCTCAAGACGGTCCTCGCCGAAGTCGCCCCCGACGCGGTGGATCACATGCCCGAGGAGACGGACCCGAACTCGGACCGCTACGAAAAGCTCATCAATATCAAGGACCGCGGCCAGATCTTCCGGATCGACGTCGACTCGATCGAGCACATCGAGGCTGCCGGCGACTACATGTGCATCCGCACCGCCGACAACTCGCTGATCCTGCGCGAGACGATGAAGGACCTCGAACGCCGCCTCGACCCGCGCGTGTTCCAGCGCGTGCATCGCTCGACGATCGTGAATCTCAATCAGGTGCGTCAGGTGAAGCCGCATACGAATGGCGAATGCTTCCTCGTGCTCGATTCGGGCGCGCAGGTGAAGGTTTCGCGTTCATATCGGGACGTAATCGCGCGGTTCGTTCACTAAGAATTGTGAAGCGTAGAAGCAGGGGAGCATAGCCCCCCTGCACCCCCAGTACCGTCGTCGTCGTGCGCGCCGCTTCGTGGGGTGCTGACCTCAACCTTCGTCATTGCGAGCGTAGCGAAGCAATCCAGGGCGGCCTTCAACTGCTCTGGATTGCTTCGCTACGCTCGCAATGACGAAATGAGTTGGAGGCGCCGCAGGCTATATGATCGCCCATCCATCACCCCAAACGCTGCTGCACGCGCGACGACGACAGTTCCGGGGTCTGGGGCAATGGCCCCAGGACTTCGCCCTTTTCTTCACTCGACAACCCGCAGATAAAGCGCAAATAACCCGGCCATGACCCAGTTCTCGCTTCCCGCATTCGACCTTACCGCATTCGTCACCGCCACCCTGGCCGAAGACCTTGGCGAGGGGCTTCCCGGCGGCGGCCGTGACGTCACTTCGGAAAGCGTGATCGACGCCGACGCGCGGTTTTCCGGCGTGATGGATTCGCGCGATGCGATCACCGTCGCAGGCCTACCGATCGCAGCGGCGTTCTTCCGCCAGCTGGACCCGGCGATGGAGATCGAGATTCTCGTCGAGGAAGGTGCACAGGTCACGCCGGGCTCGGAACTCATGCGCCTGACCGGCAACGCCCGCGCCATGCTGACGGGGGAGCGCAGTGCCCTCAACACCGTGCAGCACCTGTCGGGCATCGCCACGATGACCCGCGAGTACGTGGACGCCATGGCCGGACACGCCACCCTGCTCGACACCCGCAAGACCATCCCCGGCCTGCGCCATTTGGAAAAGTACGCAACCCGCATGGGCGGCGCCCAGAACCATCGCATGGGGCTGTGGGACGCGGCGATGATCAAGGACAACCACGTCCTCGTCGCCGGAGGTGTCGGCCCAGCGGTGGCGCGGGCGAAGACGGCAGGCGTCGCGCAGATCATCTGCGAGGTCGACCACCTCGACCAGATCGAGCCGGCCATCGCGGCGGGCGCGCATCACCTGCTGCTCGACAACATGGGACCGGACGTGCTGCGCGAAGCCGTCGCGCTGGTGGCGGGCCGGGTGCCGACCGAGGCTTCAGGCGGCGTCAACCTGGGGACCATCGGCGCCATCGCCGCCAGCGGCGTCACGTACGTCTCGGTGGGGCGCCTGACGCAGAGCGCCCCGGCCGCCGATATCGGGCTGGACTTCACGCCGCTGTGAGGCTGGCGGCCGCTATCACAGCGGCTTTGGCTGTGCTTCCGGCTCCGGCGCTGGCACAGGCCTACCAATGCTCCGTCCCGCGCCAGATCGCGCCGGTAAGGCCGCTGACACCCGACGGCCCGGTACGGCGCACGGCGATCGCGGGCTACACGCTGTCCGCCAGTTGGTCCCCCGACTACTGCAAGACCAGCGGCGATACCCGCTCGATGCAGTGTAACCGCGCCAGTGGCCGCTTCGGCTTCATCCTGCATGGCCTATGGCCCGAAGCGGCGCGTGGCCCCTCGCCGCAGTGGTGCGGCGCGCAGACCGTGCCCTCGCCGCAGGTCCTGCGCGAGAACCTGTGCATGACCCCCTCGCCCGGCCTGCTCGCGCATGAGTGGGCCAAGCACGGCAGTTGCATGGTCGCCAGCCCGCAGAAGTATTTCCGCGTCAGTGCGATCCTGTGGCGCTCGATCCACTGGCCCGACGCCGATCGCCTTTCCCGCAAGCGCGACCTCACGGTGGGCGATCTGCGCGAGGAATTCGTCGCGGCGAATCGGGGCTGGCCGCGCGAGGCCGTGGGCATCCAGATCAGTCGCACCGGATGGCTGCGCGAGGTTCAGCTTTGCTACGGCAAGGACTTCCGCCCTGCGCGGTGCGAGGCGCGCCAGTTTGGCCCGAGCGATTCGACACCGCTGAAGATCTGGCGCGGGTTATAATCGTCGTCCCGGACGACGTTATCGTTTGGCCTGGAAGAACCCGCGCAGCATTTGCGCCGCCTGCGCCTCGCCGATCCCCGCATAGACCTCGGGCCGGTGCAGGCACTGCGGATGTTCGAAGACCCGCGCGCCATGCTCCACCGCGCCGCCCTTGGGATCGGAGGCCGCGTAATAGACCCGCCCGATTCGCGCATGGGCAATGGCGCCTGCGCACATCGCGCAAGGCTCCAGCGTCACCCACAGCTCGCAACCCTCCAGCCGTTCGTTACCGAGAAGCCGGGCAGCCGCGCGAATCGCCTCGATCTCGGCGTGGCTGGTAGGGTCGTGGCGTTCGCGCGGGGCGTTGCGGCCGGTGGCGATCACACGGCCGTCCTTGACGATCACCGCGCCGATGGGCACTTCGCCGGAATCGGCGGCCGCCTGCGCCTCCTGCAGGGCAAGCGCCATGGGTTCGGGAAGAGGCCAGCGAGTCATTCGTCCGCGCTAGCCCTTCAAAAACCTGTGTGCAACTTGACCTTGGGTGGGGGAATCGGTAAGGGCGCGCCTTCCCGTACTTAACGGCAAGCAATTTTCGAGCGAGAAAGACTATGTCCCGCATCTGCGAACTGACTGGCAAGGGCCGCCAGGTTGGCTGCAACGTCAGCCACGCGAACAACAAGACCAAGCGCGTCTTCCTGCCCAACCTCCAGAACGTCACCCTGATGTCGGAAGGTCTGGACCGCAGCTTCAAGTTCCGCGTCTCGACGCACGGCCTGCGTTCGGTCGAGCACAACGGCGGCCTCGACAACTGGCTGCTGAAGACCTCGGACGCCAAGCTGTCGCCGCGCGCCGCCAAGGTGAAGCGCGACCTCAAGAAGACCCAGGCCGCCTGATTGCCTGCTCCTCCTGACGGGGGAGCGCATCGGGAATACGGGTTTTGAAAAAAGCGTGCGAAGCTCTGCTTCGCGCGCTTTTTCGCGTATGAACTCGCCCCCTATTTAGGCCAGGGCAACAGCTTCGGATCGACCGAGAGCTTCCACAGCAGGGTACGCTGGAGCACCCGCATCGCGTTGTCGTCCGACATCAGCCATACGGTGATTCGTCCATCCGCCCGCGGCACCGCCGCAATCGCCTCGAAATTATCGACCGGCAGGACAGAGGCGAGCGAGGCCAATGGCGCCGAGTGCCAGACGTTGCCCGGCCTGATCCGCGCGGTATCGGCAATGACGATCCGCCCGACAAATCGCATGGGCATCGGCCAAAGCAGACGCCGCATGAGGATCAACGCGCGCCCGTCAGGCAATACCGCCATGTCCACGACCGAAAAATTGTCCGGGCCGTCGAAGCGGAACCGCTGGGGGTGCGGATGGCTGATGGGGTCGCCCGAGAATATCAGCGCGTCGTGCAGACGCGATTCGCGCCAGGAAGGTGTAACCTCGCGTATCGTCACGAAGCGGCCGTCCTTCAGGCGCGCCAGCGCTTCGGGGCCGGTATTGACGCCCCAGCCGCTCATGGCCCGGGGCGTGACTTCCCCGGTCGCCCTGAACTTGCCGTCTACCTTCACAATCGAGTTCCGGCCCTCCAGACCCAGCCAGTAACCGCCCGAAGCGGGATCGCGCGTCGCCGACTCGACGTCGCGAGCGGCCTTGGTCGCCGCCTTGCGTTCAAAACGGATCCAATTGGGCCGTGGTGGCAGGCCGGGAACGCCGGGAGGCGCAAAGCGCAGGATATCGCCCGAATCATTGAACGCCGTCAGTCTGCCGTCGGGCTCCGGGACCAGCGCAGAATAGCCGAACACCATCGTGTGCCTCGACTTGATCTGCCACGCCCCCTCCAACTTGAACGGTCCAAGATACTCGGCCAGCTTTCGTCGATCGGGCAGGTCTTCCGGCACGACGGCATCGATGACCGGCAGGTCCTTGGGCGACTCGTGGCGAGGCGACCGCCCCCACGTGATCCAGAGCAGCGGTGAAACGACGAGGAGAAGAGCAATGCTGCGGCGCACAAGCGCTGAATAGGGAGCCTTGCCCGATTGGCAACCCCGCTTGGCGCAAAGTCAGTTGGCGGGAAGGAAAAGCAGCGGATCGAGCCGCGCGTCATTCCACTTGATCGACCAGTGCAGGTGCGGCCCGGTGGCCCGTCCGGTCATGCCGATCCGGCCGATGACCTGGCCCTGCCGCACGTGCTCGCCTTCTTTCACAAGGATTTGCGAGCAGTGCAGGAACGCGCTGTTGAGGCCCATGCCGTGATCCAGCATCAGCAGGTTGCCTTCCAGCGTGAAGGGTTTCTCCGCCGCGAGGATGACCACGCCATCGGCCGGAGCGACGAAAGTGGCGCCGCTGCCGCCGGGTGCGAGGTCCAGCCCGGAATGGTAGGCGCCCGGCTCGCCGCGATAGACGCGCTGCGAGCCGAAGCGGCCGGAGATGCGCGCCTTGATCGGCCAGACGAAGCGCTGCCGCCAGCCTTGCGCGTCGGTCGTAAGGATGCGCGCCGCCTCGATCCGCG
>NZ_ALVC01000293.1:0-2822 GCF_000293195.2 Sphingomonas sp. LH128 | reverse complement strand
TTACTTCATATCCACCAAAACCCACGCCTCCCTGCGGGCTTCAGCGCTTTTCACAGACGACCACCTCCACCGGGGGAGGGGCAAGCGGTCGGTCAAGCATGCTCGGCCTCCTCGTCGGTCAGCGAGTTAATGTTGTACGTGGGCACTTCGGCCCAGGTTTCCGCCATCATGTGCTCTTGCCAGCGGCGGTAGAAATAGCGCTGGTTGTGTTCGCTTACCAAGCCGGAGGCGATATCGCCGGGGAAGCCCTCGCGCTTGCCCGAGCGGCCCAGCGCCATGTTGGTGTAGACATCCATCTGCGCCGTGCGCCAGCCGCGCGACTGTTCGGTGCAGGCGGTCAGATTGTCGCCATCGTCGTTGTCGAAAAGGCCCGCCAAGCCGAAGGTCAGGCACTGGTTTTCGAGAATCTGCGCTTTCACCGCCTCGGGCATGTCGTTTTCGGCCATGGCCCAGGTCCACTGTTCGATCTGGGTGGGACCCTTTGGATGATAGACCCGGAACCAGTTGAGCCCGGGCAGCAGTTGCAGGTTGGGGAAAATGGTTATGTTGACCTGCGCACCCCACACCTGCCTGCCGCGCACTTCGCCCAGACGGTCGATCACCGTCTGGCGGTTGGCCTCTAGGTATTCGAGGATCGGCTTGGGATCAGGATAGAAGGCGTAGCCGGAAACGCCGTCGAGCGCGCTCAAGACCATGTGCCCGTTCATGCCGGCGACCGACAGCCCGCCATCGAGATCGACCCCGGAATTGCCGACGCTGAGCCCGGTGAGGTCCATCGACTGGACTGCTGCCATCGCGCCGGCATGTGCCCAGCCCAGGTGATAGCCATCGCCGCAGACGTTCTCGACTGGCAGCTTCCAGTTGGTGCCCAGCACCATCTTCTGCGTCTCGCCGAGCAGTGCCGATCCGCCCGGCATGGCATCCAGCCAGACATCGAGGAAAAACTTGGCATCGCCCAGATAGTCATCGAGGCTGGGCGAATTGGCATCCCAGCAGCCGAACACCAGGCCCTTGTACTCGGCCACTTTCGTCACCGGGATCAGGCCGAACTTGGTGCGGTCGAGTTCGCCGAAATAGGCCTCGCTTTCCAGCGGCACCCCGGCGAGCGCGCCGTCCGGGGAAAAAGACCAGCCGTGATAGTTGCAGGTGAAGGCGCGCGCATTGCCGCGATCGGCGCGGCAGATCCGGTTCCCGCGGTGGGTGCAGCTGTTAAGGAACGCCTTGATCGACCCGTCCTTCTGGCGGATCACGATCACATCGTCTTCGCCCATGAAGGTGCGGAAATAGTCGCCCGGCTTCGGAATCTGGCTGGTGTGGACCAGGAACAGCCAGCAGCGCCCGAAGATCCGCTCAAGTTCCTGCCGATAGATGTCTTCGCTCGCGTAGATCGAGCGCGATTGGCGCCCGGTGCGTGAATCAACCAGATCGGCAATGTTGTCGTTCATTTGATCCTCTCCCAACAGCATGGCTAAAGCCGCCATCGATTTTTCTTGTCGGGACAGTTATAAGCACGAATCGTGCCAATATCGTTTTCGGGCCGATTTACCGCAGTCCGGTTGGTCAATCCCACGGCGAGGCACCGTGCAGATCGACGTATATGTAAATGTCGAGGCTTAAGTCTGGGCCGGAAGTTACGAATCTGATAAGCTGACCGGATGGAGACGCTCCCAGGATACGCCGACCTTGCCAGCAAGCTGCTGTTCTCACCGGAAATGGGCCGGATCTGGCATGACGGTGAACGCTGCGTACTGCTCAGCCAAGCGGCCCTGGCCAGCTGGCGCAGCCGCCTGGTGGCCGAATTGGGGCTAGAAGCGGCCAGCCGGTTCTTCTGGGGTGTCGGTTTTGCCGAAGGCGCACGGTGCGCGATCGGCGCGAAGAAATTGCGCCCGGATGGTGATTATCTCGAAGCATTCGCGGTCGGACCGCAGGCACACGCCTTGACCGGGTTCGGCTGGACCCAGATCGAAACTCTTGAAAACGATCCCTCGCGGGGGCATTTCGAAGGCCGGTTCACGGTCCACGATTCGATGGAGGCGGCGATCCATCTCAACGCGATGGGGCACAGCACCGATCCGGTGTGCTGGATGCAGACCGGCTTTGCAAGCGGCTTTGCCACAACCTTCGCGGGACAACCGATCATCATGCGCGAAGTGGAATGTGCGGGGCGAGGCGATGCTGCCTGCGTACTTCACGCCAAACCAAAACCCGAATGGGATCAGTTGGACGACCTCGAATTGGCCGCGACGCCGCTGGTCCTGTCCGAAACGTGGCATGATGCGGGCCAAACGGTGATTGGGATATCGGCAGCGTTCCTCTCAGCCAAGACCATGATCGAACGCACCGCAGCGAGCAATGCGACGCTGCTGTTAATGGGCGAGACCGGGGTCGGCAAGGAAGTGCTGGCCAAGCTCGCTCATCGGCTGAGCACGCGCGAGGCGGAGCCGTTCATCGCGCTCAACTGCGCGGCGATCCCTGAGGGGCTGATCGAATCGGAGCTGTTCGGCGTGGCCAAGGGGGCCTATACTGGCGCGGTTGCCGCCCGGCCCGGTCGGTTCGAGCTGGCCAATGGCGGCACGCTGTTCCTGGACGAGATATCGACACTGTCGCCACTTGCACAATCGAAGATTCTGCGCGCTGTCCAGGAAGGTGAGTTCGAGCGGGTCGGCGATACGCGGACGATCAAGGTGGATGTCCGATTGATCGCAGCATCGAATGTGGAACTTAACGAGGCGGTGCGGGAAGGCACGTTTCGTGCCGACTTGTTCTACCGGATATCGACTTTACCGGTCCGGGTGCCGCCGCTGCGCCAGCGCCGCGAGGAC
>NZ_ALVC01000292.1:0-4000 GCF_000293195.2 Sphingomonas sp. LH128 | reverse complement strand
CGCGGCGCTCGGCGATCTTCTCCTCGATGCGGATGCCGACCCAGGTCGCGATATCGCTTTGAAACGGACGGATCACCGACCACAGAAAACTGTGGATCGTGGAGATGTGAAACAGTGACGAGACACCGACATCTTCGGATATCTCGCCGACGGCCACCTCGGTATAGGTGATGCAGGCAATCTGCTGTCCCGCGCGGCGCAGCGCCGAACCTCGGGTCCGGGCAAGGTGATCGAGTGCCTTGATCAACGAAGTAGTCTTGCCCGAGCCGGCACCCGCGACCATCACGAACGAACGCGGGACTTTGCAATCGAGGCAGGCGCGGACTTCGATGTCCGCCGGCGTGTCGGGGCTGCCGATCCGGCTGGTCACGCGGCAACCTCGCCATCCGGCTCGAGCGCGGCAGGGGCGTCGGGCCCGCCGCCGGTCACACCTTCCGCGCCTTCCTCGTCGTCGGGCTCTGGGTCCGGGGGTGCGATTTCAGCTTCGAGCCAGCGAAGACCGGCAGCGATGTATTCTGGCACAACCCAGGTTGCGGGGTCTTCGGCGAGTAATGCGAGGGCAAAGTCGGTCTTGCTGAAGCTCTTCGCCTGAACGCGCTTGTGAATGCGGTTGGCCAACTCGCAGAGATCCTTCTCATCATTCTTGGCGATGCGGAGCTGGAGCGGCTTTCGATCCTTGTGCTGGCACCAGTCGAGATTCTCGAGCGCGAACGCTTCCTCGAGCGTACGGCCTGCCAACGAAAGCGTGTCGCCGCCCCAAGTCACATCGGTGCGGCATTGATAGGCGACGCGCACAAGGGCGTCGTTGTCGTTGGCGCGTACCTGTGTTTTGTCGTCGGCGGGCGCCCCCCCCCCCCGCCTGCACCGATCAACCCGGCTTGCGGATCGCAAGCAAAACAGTGTTCACGTTGGTTCCGGCGTGGGCGAAAGAACCGGGGGGAAGGTCGATCCATTTGCGACCGTGGAAATAGATCGCCTCGCAACCAGCGATCATGCGGTGTAGCGCCTTGTGGCGCTGATCCTCGCCATACTCTGCCCGCGCGCTCATGATTGCCACCAGCACGCCTCCCGGTTTGAGAAAGGCGAGGGCATGGCGCACATGGTCACAGTCGCGGCCTCGATCAAAAGGCGGGTTCATTATCACCGCGTCGAACGGTGCGTAATGGGCCGGGTCCAATGCGAGAAAATCGCCCTCGATCGCATCGGCAAAGCCGTGGATTACGCGTAGTTCGTGGGCGAAGCCGGGTTGCAGCTCCACGCAAGTTACATCGGCACCAGCGTTGCGCGCGGCCGAAGCAAGCGCGGCCTTTCCCGCGCTAGGCTCTAGAACGCGCTGGCCTGTGCTGATCCTCGCATGTTCGATGACCTGGGCGGCGATCTCCGGGGAAGTCATGAACGCGCCGAAGTTCTTAGCGGGCGTGATATGATAGGCCGGGGCCGCTTCTGCCTCGGTCGTCTCATAGCCATCACCGATAGCCTCGCCGTAATATTCCGCGAGCAACAGATTCACGCTCTGCAGAAGGTCGTCACGCTCGAACCATATGTGCAGATTCCCATTCTTGAAGACGCGAACGCGGAAATAGTCGCCCTCGATCACGGTTGGCAGCGATCCGCGCACGCGTGCCGAATCGGCAACCTGTGAGGCGATGCTGTGGCCCTCTGAAACCGGGGGCTTTTCGTCCAGTTCCAGAAAGACGCGCTCCACGTCCCGCAACGTGTCGCGGCGCTCGTAGCGGTCCCATGATCCCCATTCGTTCAAGGCGCGGTCGATGATGAGACGCGCGCCGATCTTGAAACCGTTGTGCGAGCGAAAGCGGCGATCCAGCTTGGCGAAGACGTTGGCGATGCCGCGCAAATAAAGGTCGCGCCGGTTGGTCCAGATATTCCCGAAAGTGGCGGCGCAGTTGTCGGGCGTGAACGGCACGGGATCATCGCGCAAGCCGTCATGAAACTCCTTGCGGGCCTGCTGATCTAGCAGCTGGTCAAAACCCAGCTGCTCCATGAGGGCCGCCCAGCACCGGCGGTCCATCGTGTGCGTCAAGACGCGCTCGAAATTGTCGCGTGCGTCGATGGTCTTGCGCGCTCCCGTCTCCTTGTCGCGCTGGTCGATAGGCTGCGACTGGATAAAAGCGCGGGTCAACGTGTCCTCGGTCCAGTCGCGGCCACATGACAGCGACAGTGCGCCGCCAAGGGTCAGGCGGGCCGCCTCGTCGCGGGTTGCATGGTAGGTGTCATAGAGGCTGAGCCAAAGGGCTATGGCCTTGTCTCGGCCGTCGCAAATATCCGCGATCTGCGCGGGCGTCATAAGCTCCTGGCCCATGTTCACGCCCCCCCGACAATAAGAGCACCAAAGCCGAAGCCCTCGGCGGCGTCCTCGATGGTGGTCACAAGGCCGTCAAAATCTTCCTCCGGCCCTAGTAGGTCGGCAATCTCGATGACAGCGGGAAGGTCAGCGCCATGATTTTCGGCAAGGTCTTTGATGTAGCCAAAGCGGTCGAAATTGCCCTCTTCCTCATAGCGAGTGAGCGGGATGGTGCGGGCGGCGTTGATCCGAAGAATTGTGGCCAGCGGAATGTCGGTCATGTGCTGTTTTCCCTGCCTAGAATGGAGCCGAAGGCGATGACGGGTCATCGACTTCTGCCCAGCGGCGAGCAGGGCCGGGGAATGCCGCAAATCAGGGCCGATCAGGGGGGAGGGGAATCACCCGTCCTGCACGGAGCGAAGCGAAGGAAGGGCGGGGAAACCCGCCTGATCGCCAAGCGAGGCCGCATAGCGGCCGAGACGGTCCAGCCCTTGCGGCAGGGGGCAGGAACAGGCCCCGAAGTCGAACAGCGGGCGCGGCGGCATTGCCGCCTCAATCTAGGAAAAGCGCCCGCCAGGTCATAGCATAGCGGCGACCTAGCGGGCGCTGCGGCATGTCGCCGGCGACATGCCCAACGGATAGCGCCGGAAGCATCCGAGTAATCGGATCCTCCGTCAGTTTAATTGCCCGAGCGGTTGCGCGACACGTCCGCATAAGGTTTGCGGCGGCACTGGCTGCACCGAAGCCGCGCGATGAGTTCGTATATGCGGGTATCGAAAGAAATGCGGCGTGAGCGGGCGAAGTCGCCCAGCGGGGCGACGACGCGGCGACCGCAAGCGCACTGGATGCGCAGATAGCAGCCTTGCCGATACCAGATAGGATCAATGGGCTTGGGGCGGTTGTAGTTCGCGGCCATTGGGCGCTTATGCGCCAAACGGAACAGGAGGGGAACGCGCCGCGCGCACGCCGGTTATTGGATTGGCAAGGGAAAAGGGCTATATAGGCAATGCTTCGTGTGCTGATTCATTTCACGCACCTACCTGAACCCGCCGTGCTGTCACACGGCGGGTTCAAACTTTTAGGGCGGGCGGCCCTGTCAGACCACCCGCCCCGCTGGATCAGCCCTTATCGGACTTCCCCAGCTTCACAATTGCAATCACGAGCGCGACGGCTGCGATCGTCAATTGAGCTGCTTCATATGCTGTCAAATCACATCACCTCCTTTGAGCGAGAGGATTTGCGAAAGGCCGCTGTCACAGTCCTTCGCCCTCGCTCGATGAAGGCTATACAACGGATTGACGACAATGCGCGCGAAACGCTCTTCACATTTTCGTGAAGCCATTGGATGATCGCCGGCGACCGTTGATGAAAAGGGGAAGCTATGGGCCTCGTATCGCAGGTTAGCGCCGATGACCGGGAAAGCGCATGGCGAATAGTCCGTCATCGCGAAATCATGGAACGACTGATTCCGCTTTGGGCCGTGCTCGGCGTTGCGCTGGTGTTGATGGGCGTGGACCTGGGCGGGCGTCTGCTGTGGACGCTGCCGATGATCGGATATGTCTTTGGGGTGATGGCGGTCGATCACGGCCCTGATTACCGCGCCGCGAATTATTGGGTGCCGGTCCTGGGAAGCCAAGCGGCGGCGCTGCTGCCTCTCATCACCAAATTCTAGATCTCTCTGGAGCGGTGGCAGCTGCC
>NZ_ALVC01000291.1:0-2871 GCF_000293195.2 Sphingomonas sp. LH128 | reverse complement strand
CGATCAGGGTCAGCGCGCCGGGCACGCGAATTTCGGGGATGCGCGAGGCGCTGGAGGGAGCGGGATCGGGGGACGTCATGCGGCTCGACAAATAGGCGGGGGCGGTGCGGTTGGCAATTTGGCGTTGCTCAACTCCGCAGTGAGTACAAGAATCGCCATTCGACGGAATCCTAAACTGACTGTAAGGCAGCGTTCAGAGGGCGGTAACGCCTCCGGTTGCACAGCGCAGGCGAGAGATTCGAAATCTTGCGCGCAAGAGGACAGGTAATGGGTAAGCAGTTCTTCGGCACCGACGGCATCCGTGGCCGCACCAACCAGGGGGCGATGACCGCTGCCATGGCCATGAAGGTCGGGCAGGCCGCCGGCGCGCGCTTCCTGCGCGGCACGCACCGCCACCGGGTGGTGATCGGCAAGGATACCCGTCTGTCGGGCTACATGCTGGAGAACGCGATGGTCGCGGGCTTCACCAGCGTCGGCATGGACGTCGTGCTGCTCGGCCCGATGCCGACTCCTGCCGTCGCCCTGCTGACCCGCGAACTGCGCGCGGACGTAGGCGTGATGATCTCGGCCAGCCACAACCCTTACGAGGACAACGGTATCAAGCTGTTCGGTCCCGACGGCTTCAAGCTCTCCGACGAGGACGAACTGGCGATCGAGGCGATGCTGGTAGGCGAGGACCTTGCGCTTGCCGCCTCGCCCGAGATCGGCCGCGCCCGCCGTGTTGAGGACGCGCGCGGGCGTTATATCCACGCGGTGAAGGCCTCGCTGCCCAGCACTGTCCGGCTCGACGGGCTCAAGATCGCGGTCGATTGCGCCAATGGCGCGGCCTATCAGGTCGCTCCATCCGCCTTCTGGGAACTGGGCGCCGAGATCGTCGCGGTTGGCGTCACCCCCAATGGCAAGAACATCAACGAGCGCTGCGGTTCTACCCATGTCGAACTGCTGCAGGAAACGGTGGTGTCCTCCGGCGCCGACATCGGCATTGCGCTGGACGGTGATGCGGACCGGCTGATCGTCGTGGACGAGAAGGGCCAGACGGTAGACGGCGATCAGATCATGGCGCTGATCGGCAGCCAGCTGGCCGCGCGCGGGGAACTGCGCGGCGGCGGCGTGGTGGCAACGGTCATGTCGAACCTTGGGCTTGAGCGCTATCTTGGCGGGCGGGGCCTGTCGCTGGAGCGTACTGCTGTCGGCGACCGCCATGTGCTGGAGCGCATGCGCACAGGCGGGTTCAATGTCGGGGGTGAACAGTCGGGTCACATGATCCTGCTCGACCATGCCACCACCGGCGATGGCACCGTCGCGGCGCTGCAGGTGCTCTCGGCGCTCGTCCAGTCGGGCAAGCGGGCGAGCGAACTGCTGCACCTCTTCGACCCTTTGCCCCAACTGTTGCGCAACGTGCGCTTCGGAGGCGGCAAGCCTCTGGAGGCCGCCAGCGTCAAGGCGGCGATCGCCGATGCCGAGGCTTCGCTCGACGGGCGCGGCCGTCTCGTGATCCGTCCTTCCGGCACTGAGCCGGTGATCCGCGTCATGGCCGAAGGCGACGACGCGGGCGAAGTGGAGGCCGCCGTCGCCTCGATCTGCCATGCCGTTGAAAAGGCCGCCGCCTGATGCCCCTGGAAATGCGCCCCGACTGCGAACGCTGCGGCACCGACCTCCCCGCCGAGGCGCCCGGCGCGTTCATCTGCTCGTTCGAGTGCACGTATTGCGCCGAATGTGCCGATGCGCTGGACGACATGTGCCCCAACTGCGGCGGCGAAATCGTCGACCGGCCGACGCGAGCCAAGCGGCACCACGATTCCGCGCCGCCGTCGAAAGTGCGGCACTATCAGGGCTGATACTCGACTCGGGGTGCGTTGAGCGGGTAAGGAACGCGGCCATGAACCAGGCTCCTCGCATTCTTTCCATCGCCGGGTCGGACAGTTCCGGCGGTGCCGGCATTCAGGCCGACATCAAGACGATCACCCTGCTCGGCGGCTATGCCATGACCGCGATCACCGCGATCACCGCGCAGAACACCAAGGGCGTCACCGATGTTACGACCCTGTCGGCGCAGATGGTCGCTGCGCAGATCGATGCCTGCGTCAGCGATATCGGCGTCGATGCGGTGAAGATCGGCATGCTCGGCAGCGCAGAGATCGCCGGTGTCGTCGCCGACCGGCTGGACGGGCTGGGCGTGCCGGTGATCTTCGATCCGGTCATGGTCTCGACCGCCGGTTCGGTGCTGGCGGATGCGGCGACGATCGCGGCGTTCGAGCGGCTCATGGGCCTAGCCTGCCTGACCACGCCCAACTTCGACGAACTCGCCGCGCTGGGCGGGGACGCGGCTCTGGCGGCAAAGGGCATTGCCTATATCGCCAAGGGCGGCGACGCGCCGGGCGAGGTGGTGGAGGACCGGCTGGTCCTGCCGGATCAGGAGCCGGTGATCTGGACAGCGCCTCGCGTCGATACCCGCCATACCCACGGCACCGGCTGCACCCTGTCGAGCGCCATCGCGACGTTCCTGGGCCAGGGCGCGCCGCTGGTCGAGGCGATCGAGGATGCGCGGGATTTCGTGCGCGCGGCGCTGCTGGCGGCGCCGGGCTTCGGCGAAGGGCATGGGCCGATGGGGCACCACGCGGTTCGGTGATCTTGGCTATGCGGGTGAGGCCCACCCCGTCCGGCTAGTTCGCTACGCTCTCAAGCCTTCCGGCCCTCCCGCGAGCGGGAGGGCGATGGCATCTCCTTCTCCCCTCTCGCTTGCGCGGAGGGGCCGGGGGTGGGGCCTTCTTCTTCAATTCAGCCGCGAACGGCGGCGCAGCGCGGTATCCGCCAGCAGCCCCACCGCCGCCATCGCACCGCCGGTAAGACCGGCGGGGGGGGGGGGCGCGG
>NZ_ALVC01000290.1:0-5760 GCF_000293195.2 Sphingomonas sp. LH128 | reverse complement strand
GCCTCGATCAGCGCGGCGGGGCCGCCTGCAGCTTCGATCCCGGAACCCGCAAGCGCCTCACGCAGAGCAGGCAAGTGCACCTCATCGGCGACGACGGCGACCTCAGCTCCGAATTCCCGCGCCAGCTTCGCCAGTTCGGCCGCATTGGAATGCGCAGTCAGCGCCACCACGCGCCACTCGTCGCGATTGCGGCGGATCAGGTCGAGCGTCGAGGCGCCGATCGAGCCGGTCGCGCCAAGCACCGTCAGGGAGCGCAAAGAACCGGTCATGCCAACACCACGATAGCCATCGCCAGCAGGAACAGCACCGCCAGCAATCCGTCAACCCGGTCGAAGAAACCGCCGTGCCCCGGAATGAGGTTGCCCGAGTCCTTGAACCCCGCGCGGCGCTTCATCCAGCTTTCGAAAAAGTCGCCCGCCTGCGCACAGACCGCCACCAGCAGTCCGGCCGCAAGGCAGGTCGCAAAGAGCGGAACCGCGCCCGCCGTCGCGTACCAGCAGGGCTGCGTACCGAAGCACGACACCGCGTTCGCCGCCGAGACGTCGGGCGTAAGACGGATCGCGCCTTCCTGCCAAAGCTGCGCGGCGGTGAAGAGCGCGAGCGTCGCGCCCAGCGCCGCGCCCATCAGGCCCGACCATGTCTTGGACGGACTGATCGACGGCGCGATCTTCGGCCCGCGCAAGGTGCGGCCGGTGAAATAGGCGCCCACGTCCACCGCGATCACCGTCCCCAGCAAGGTCAGGATCGGCGCGAGGGTGAATGCATCGTTATGCAGGAACAACAGCATGGCCGCGCCGATGCCGACATAGAGCATCCCCACGAAGTTCCACGCGGCCCGCGCACCCGGTCCCGGAGTGATGCGACGGGCAAGCCTGATCCACTCCCACAGCACCCCGACCGAGACGGCGCAGACGAAGGCGATCCACACCGGCCCGCCCAGCCACAAGGCAGCCCCGGCGACCGCAACCATGACGATGGCCGAAAGCGTCCGCACCTTGAGATCGGAGGTGCCTTTCGCCGGAGGCTCAGCGCCCGCCATAGCGACGCTCGCGAGTGGTGAAGGCGCTCAGCGCATCGCGCAAGTGATCGGCGGTGAAATCCGGCCAGAGCACGTCGGTGAACAGCATTTCGGCGTAAGCCGCCTGCCACAGCAGGAAGTTCGACAGCCGGACCTCGCCCGAGGTGCGGATCAGCAAGTCGAGCGGCGGCAGGTCCGCCGTGTCGAGTTCCGCCGCGATCGTCTCGGGCGTGATCGGCCCCTTCGCCGCAGCCTTGGTCGCCGCGCGGGCGATCTCGTCCTGTGAGCCGTAGTTCAGCGCGACCGCCAGCGTCGTCTCGGTATTGTGCGCGGTCTTGGCCATCGCGCCTTCGACCAGTTCGACCAGTTCAGGCTTAAACGCCTTGTAATCGCCGATGATCTTGAGGCGCACGCCCGCCGCCGCGAATTCGTCGAGGTCGGAGAGGATGAAGCGCTTCATCAGGCTCATCAGGTCCGAGATCTCGTCCTCGGGCCGCCGCCAGTTCTCGGTCGAGAAGGCGTAGAGGGTCAGCGCCTCCAGCCCCATCTCGCGCGCGCCACGCACGACGCGGCGCACCGCCTCCACGCCGCGCTGGTGGCCCACCGCGCGCGGAAGCAGGCGCTTCTTCGCCCAGCGCCCGTTGCCGTCCATGATGATGGCGACATGACGGGCGCGCAGAGATTCGTCCTTGGCCATCAGGCTCCCTTCTCGGCGAAGCGCAACAGGCTCACTTGCCGAGGATTTCCTTTTCCTTGGCCGCGAAGACCTCGTCGAGGGCCTTGACCATCTCGTCGGTCAGCTTCTGGACTTCGGTTTCGCCGCGCTTGCGGTCGTCTTCCGAGATTTCCTTCTTCTTCTCGTCGGCCTTCAGGTTCTCGATGCCGTCGCGGCGCACGTTACGCACGGCGACGCGCGCCTTCTCGGCATAGGAGCTGGCGAGCTTGGCCAGTTCCTTGCGGCGCTCTTCGGTCAGATCGGGGATCGGCAGGCGCAGGGTGTTGCCGTCGTTGATCGGGTTCAGGCCCAGACCCGCCGAACGGATCGCCTTCTCGACCGGACCGATATTGGTCTTGTCCCACACCTGCACCGAAAGCATGCGCGGCTCGGGCGCCGAGATCGTCGCAACAGACGTGATCGGCATCGCGCTGCCATAGACGGTCACGGTGATCGGCTCCAGCAGCGCGGTGTTCGCGCGGCCGGTGCGCAGGCCCGAGAGGTCGTGCTTGAGCGCGTCGATCGCGCCCTTCATGCGGCGCTCGAGGTCCGCCTTGTCGTACTTTGCCATGGTTCAGGCTCCTTTCTGAACGATCGTCTTGGTGCCGCCACCCGCAAGGACGGTGGCCAGGTTGCCCTGCTCGCGGATCGAGAACACGACGATCGGAATGCTGTTGTCGCGGCACAGGGCCACGGCGGAGGCGTCCATCACCTGCAGGTTGTCGGCGAGGACGGTGTCGTAATCGACGGAATCGTACCGCTTGGCGTCGGGGTTGCGCTTGGGATCGCTGTCGTAGACGCCATCGACGCTGGTGCCCTTCAGAAGAGCATCGCAGCGCATCTCGGCGGCGCGCAGGGCGGCGCCGGAATCAGTGGTGAAGTACGGCGCGCCGACACCGGCAGCGAAGATCACCACGCGCCCCTTCTCAAGGTGGCGCTCGGCCCGGCGGCGGATCACCGGCTCGCAGACCTGGTCCATCTGCACGGCGCTCTGCACGCGCGTTTCCACGCCGATCTGTTCCAGCGCGTTCTGCATCGCCAGCGCGTTCATCACGGTGGCCAGCATGCCCATGTAGTCGGCCTGCGCCCGGTCCATGCCGCGCGCGGCGCCCGCCATGCCGCGGAAGATATTGCCGCCGCCGATGACAAGGCAGATCTCGAGCCCGGTTTCCTTGGCCGCCTTCACTTCCTTGGCAAGTTCCGCGACGAAATCGGGGTCGATTCCGAACTGCTGGCTCCCCATCAGCACTTCGCCCGAAAGTTTGAGCAGGACGCGCTTGTAGGGGGATGACATGCCGCTGGGTCTCCTGTGGGGGCCGGAAATACTGGAACGGCCCCGGCTTTAGGAGGGCAAGCGCGAATTGCCAAGGGGCTTGGACTGTGGATGAACCCGGTTCAGCGCGCCATTACGGACAGTTCTTCCTCACGCCGATCGTAAGCGACTTGCGCCGAGGCCACCGATCCCATCCGCCTCTCCGCCCAGTCGATCATCGCCTGCAGCGCATCAAGCAGTTCCCGCCCCAGCGGCGTTACCGCATAACTGACCGAAACCGGCACCGTCGGCACCACATCGCGGCGCACCAGCCCGTCGCGCTCCAGCGAGCGCAGGGTCTGGCTGAGCATCTTCTGCGAAATGCCGTCGATATGCCGCTTGAGCCCGTTGAAGCGCATGTCCCCGGCCCCGAGCGTCGTGAGGATCAGCACACTCCACTTGTCGGCGATACGATCGAGCAACTGCCGCGTCGGACAATCCGCCGCATAGACGTTGGGCGCGAGGCAGGCGGTTCCCTCAAGGTAACCCGGTGCGGTGAAAGTGCCTTCTTGCATGGTCATCGCCAATACCACATCTGGTCACCATTGGATACCTGGTGGAGAATGGAAATGAAGATCGCAGTCCTTGGTGCCAGCGGCCGCGCCGGATCGGAAATCACGAAGGAAGCCGCCGTTCGCGGCCACGAAGTCCTCGCCATCGCACGCAACCCGGAAAAGATCGCGACCGGCGAGCGGATCACGGCGGCGACGGGCGATGCCTCGGACCCTGCATCTCTCGCCGTCCTGATCGCCGGAAGCGACACCGTCATCAGCGCCCTGCACTTCGACGTGACGGCCGAAATCCTGCTCTCGGCAATCCGTGAAGCCGGCGTGCCTCGGCTGCTGGTGACCGGGGGCGCGGCCAGCCTGGAAGTCGCCCCGGGCAAGCGCCTGATCGACACACCGGACTTTCCCGAGGAATGGAAGACCTTCGCGATGGGCGGGATCACCTTCCTCGACGCACTGAGGCAGGTGGACGACGTGGACTGGACGTTCTTCTCCCCCGCCGCGCTGATCTTCGAAGGCCCGCGCACGGGCAGCTACCGCTCGGGCGGTGACGAACTGGTCACCGACGATGCAGGCGAGAGCAAGATCAGCTTCGCCGACTATGCAATTGCGATGGTCGATGAACTGGAAGCGCACAAGCATTCCAGGGAACGGTTTACGGCAGCTTATTGAGATAAAAGGGAAGTCCTGGGGCCATCGCCCCAGACCCCGGAATTGCCATCGCCCCGCGCGCAGACGCCTCAGCCCAACGTCGCGGCGCAGGCTTTAAAAGTCTCCCGGCGCAGCGCCATCGCATGACGAAACCGCGCACCAGACCTCGACGATATACGGGGTGCAGGGGTGGTAAACCCCTGCCTCCTCCCTCTTAGGCTGCTTCCGCCAAAGGCCCACCGATCGAGCAAACCCCATCCACACCCAGCACATGCGCCACCCTGCCCATAGCCATCCAGGCAGCAGTGCAATGCGTCAGATCGACGATCTCGGCATCGGTCATCACACTCTTTAGCTGCGCCCAGAACGCTTCGTCCTCGGCGAGTCCGCGCGGGTCGGTTCCCATCTTCTGCGAGTACCGCACGGCAAGACGCTCCTTCTCGGTCAGGCTGCCGAGGTCACCGCCGAGCACGGCCTGGTACATGGCCTCGTCAGGCGCATTGCCCTGCTCGATCACGCCGCCATCGTAGCCGAGAATCCGCAAGTCCCGCTGGGCGCGCCAGTTCATGCAGACGGTGCAGCCGTTGATGACGGCGGTGGCGATGCGGCATGCCTCGAACAGCCGCAGGGGCAGTTTGGAATACTGGTAGGGCGCCATCGCGAAGGCACCTGAAGCCCGGACGATTTCGGGCGAATACTGGACCGAAAGGTCCGGAATCGGATTCTGCGGCTGGGGAGCGAGTTCTACGCGCATGGGGCCTCTCCGGTTACGCCCGGATCTTGCCGGGTCGATGCGGGAGGCTACGCCGACCCTTTAATAAGTCAATCGTGCATGTTTTTTATGGGGCCTCAAACGAGACGGGCCGCAGAAGCATATGCTCCTGCGGCCTGCACGTTTCTTCAGCGAAGAAGGCTTGAGATCAGCCGGCGACCGCTGCGGCCACTTCGGCTGCGAAGTCCGTGACTTCCTTCTCGATGCCTTCGCCCAGCTGGAAGCGCACGTAGTCCTTGAGGACGATCTTCGCGCCGGCTTCCTTGCCGGCCTGGTCGACGACCTGCTGGATCGGGGTCTTGTTGTCCATGACGAAGACCTGCGAGAGCAGTGCGTTTTCCTTGGCGTACTTGGCGATCGCGCCGTCGACCATCTTCGCCTGCACGGCTTCGGGCTTGCCCGATTCGGCGGCCTTTTCCTGGGCGATCTTGCGCTCGCGCTCGATCAGCTCGGCGTCGAGGTCTTCGGCGTTCAGGGCCAGCGGGAAGGCAGCGGCGATGTGCATCGCGATCTGCTTGCCGAGACCTTCGAGAACGGCAGCAGGCGCTTCCGATTCCAGAGCCACGAGCACGCCGATCTTGCCGAGGTTCGGCGCAGCGGCGTTGTGCATGTAGGGAACGACGAGACCGGCCGAGACTTCGACGGTCTTCATGCGGCGAACCTGCTGGTTCTCACCGATGGTCGCGACGTTGTTGGTCAGGGCGTCGGTCACGGTGCCGCCGCCCGGGTAGGCCGATGCCTTGAGTGCTTCGACGTCGTCACCGGCAACGCCGAGCGCGGCTTCGG
>NZ_ALVC01000289.1:0-7898 GCF_000293195.2 Sphingomonas sp. LH128 | reverse complement strand
TGCGCGACGCCGCGCTCGCCATACGCATGCGCGATCGCCTGTTGAATGACCGCTGCTGCCTGAACTGGCGAGGCGATGATCTCGCTGTCCATGGCCGGTACAATGCCCATGTAGAAAAAGCCGGTATCCAAGCTCAGGGCCCCGACTTTCACCGGCACCCGGCCAGGGTTCTCCGGCAACATGGCTCCGGTCAGCTGATCCGCCACGCCTGGGCCAAATTGACCTTTTCTGTTAGTACTGATGGTCAAGTCGCTGACATTGTTGACCGTGTCGTGAAATTTGCCGGATCCGTTCGTATTGAAAGTTAGCGAGCCAATCGCTGGGCCGCCAATAGACACCTGATAAACGGCGCTGGATGTCGGTGTCGGTGAAGGTGCGGGCGCCGGAGTTGGAACTGGTGTGGGGACAGGGGTTGGAGCGGGCGTACTGCCGTTGCCTCCCGAATTATCGCCTCCACACCCCGCGAGCAACAGCAGCGCCAACGCACACGAAAAACCACCGATCGCAAATCTCATAATGCCCCCGAAGTCCCTCATCAGTCAGGACAGGGCATAGAAATTTCTAATTTTCTTAATTATATCAATATTTTCCATTCGCCATACGGCGTTAATCCACAACGCCAGCTTGATTTGTTGGTTCGACAGTCTTCGTCGTTCGCCGACCAAAAGGCGAAATCATCCGCGACCCATCCATTCAATGGCACTCGCAGCGCTGCTCCGTCGCCATCCCGGCAGCCCAAAACGCTAAATATCCATAGACCAGTGAGTGGGGCCCGCGGGTTAGTCCCTCGGAGACTATCGTACGCCTACCAACACCTGAAGCTCTTCGCGATGGCGGAATGGCCGCTTTCAGCCGGGGATCCTGGGAAGTCGCCATTCTGGGACCTACGGGAGAGCGGACATATGGCATGACGAGATTTGCGTTTCGGCAATGGTCCGCGGGGCAACCATTATTCGATCTTGGGATGGCGCGGCGACATGGCTGCCACCGCGCTACCTATCCGGTCGCCGCGTCGAAGCGCGGGGCGTGGTCGAAGTCCGCCTTGCCGAAAGGGCGGTCGCGGAACATGTAGCCATAGTAGAACTCGCGAAGGCGGCGGTGGTAGTCGCGGATCTGGTCGCGATAAGCGAGTTGCGCTGTAAGGTCGGTCCGCGCCATCCCGGTCAACAGCGCCTGCACGCCAACCGAGGGCAACACCCAGCCGAGGCTGCGCGCGGTTTGATCGCGGGTCTCAAGGCCCTGCCGATAAGTGCGCACCTTGCCCGCCAAGCTCTCGTCGCCGACCTGGTGGAAGGCGAAATACCACTTGTAATGGAACGCGGTGCCCAGAGGCGCGGAATCGGCCCATTGCGGGTGACTGGCATAGAAAGCCCGCATCGTGTCCTCACGGGGAATGTCCCATGCGTGATTGACGGCCTCGCGCTGGGCCAGAGCGATCTCGGCGCCCTGGTTCACCGGGATCGCGCGGTTGATAACGACATGACCGAGCGCCGGCAGTACCAGCACGAGCACCAGCCATAGCGCCGCAAGGCTTGCCGCATTGGCGACGCTGCTCCAGCGCAGTCGGCCGATCAGCGCGCTCAGGCCTGCCCAGAACAGCAGGTAGCCAAGGACTAACCCCAGAATTACCAGGATCGCGCCAGCTGCGACGCCCGATATGCCGGCGGCTACGGCGAAAGGCACGCCGATCGCCGCCCATAGCAGCGCAAGGCGCAGCAGGGTGCGGCGTCGCCACAAGGCCGCGCCGCCATGCGGGAGAGCGGCAAGCGTGCGCCAGCGCCCGGCCTCGCGTTCGCCCGAGGTCAGGTCGTGGCACAAGGCGATGACGAACAGCGGGGCCAGGAAAACCAGCACGAAGGCGAAGTCGAAGCGGCCGGGCAGCGCCAGTTCGGGGTTGAAGGTGTCGCCGTCGTAGATCTGCGCTTCGAGGCCCAGCGCGCGCACGCGCAAGATGTAGGGGGAGACGTCGCGCATCCCCAGCGCCGCGAAGGCGAGCGGGGAAGGCGCGTTCCAGGTCGGATGGAAGCTGTAGTAGGCGGCGCTCCCCGCATCCTTCTCCTTGTCGACCCAGGCGGCGATGGCGCCGATGTCCTCGGCCTGCGCGGCGGGAATGGCGGCGATGGCGGCGCGCTGGCGAGCGACTTCGGCCATCCCCGCGATCAGCGCCGCCACCGTCAGCATCGCCAGCAGGCCAACTGCGATCATGGCGAGGCGCTGGCGCAGCAGCAGGCGGGCTTCATGCATCCACAGGGTCATCGGCCCCCTCCCAGACGGCGCCCCAGACGGCGCGTGGCGAAGGCGAGCAAGGCTCCGGCAAGCATGAGCCATCCGGCGATCACGACCAGCCCCGGCAGAGCGCGGGCGGCGAGGGTCGCACCGTCTGGCGCGCGATACGTGAAGTCGGGCATCTTTTCCCAGTTACCGGCGGCAATGCGCTTGCGGCGGTCGGCGTCCGCGTCGCTCGCGGTGTCGTTGGCATAGGTGACGCCATCGGCCTGCAGCCGGTTCAGCCGCTGGACGAGGTCGTAGCGATAGGCTTCCGCCTGTTCGAGAAAGCTGCGATGGGCCGCAAAGTCGGTCCCCGCGGCTGCCATCGACAGCGAGCGCAAGGCGATCGCCGGACTGATTGCGCCGATCATGCCGACAATGGCGTTCTGCGAGCCCTGTGCTGCATAGCTTTCGCCGCTGTAGCGCTCGAACAGCGCGGAGGTGACTTTCTCTCCCTCCACCGCGAGAAGCCCCTTGTAGTTGACCGGCAGGTCTTCCACCCGCGTCACGCCGTAAAGCAGGAGCACCGATCGCTTGAAGGCGGCGAAGTGCGGATCGTCGGGGTTGTGGGCATCGCCGAGGCGGCGCAAGTCGCGCGCGATCGCCACTTCGGTCTGCAGGCGGTTCTGCAGGGGCACCGCCGCGCTGGCGATATCCGGCGCCACGCGCGGGAGCAGGACGACGCTCACCGCCCAGATCGCCACGAGCGCCAGCAGCGCGTCGCGGCTACGGCCGACCAGCGTGGAAACCAGTACGATGGCCATGACCCACAAGAGCAGCCATGCCGCATAGCCCAGCACGATCACGGCCATCGGCAGGCTCGCCGCGCCTGACGTCCCCGCTAGCGCGACGAGGCCCAGGATCGCAGGCAGCATCACCAGCAGGGCGACGGTGCCCAGCGCGCGCAGCTTGCCGCGCACGATCGCCCCGCGCGTCGCGCCCTGCATCATTAGCACGCGCAAGGTGCCGCGCTCCGTCTCGCGAGCGACGGCGCCATAGCCGACGAAGATTAGCAGGAGCGGCGCCACCGTCTGCAGCAAGAAGGCGGGCGTCAACTGGCCGAAGCGGACCAGCAGCGAGCTCTGGTTGACGTCGCCGAAGTTGGCGGTGTTCTGACGGTGCCCTTCGAGGAACATCGAATTGCCGGTGAAGGCATCGACGCCCGGATCGAAGGCGGCGAGCGCGCTCAGCGGGCGGAAGATGAATGTGCCGTAGTGGACCATGCGATGCGGATGCCGGTCCGGCTGCGCGTCGAAGGCCTGCTCGGCCTCGTGCTGGTGACGGGCGCGCAAGTCCTCGATCTCGCGCTGGTGCGACCAGGAACTTGCAACCGCCACCAGGGTAAGCAGCACCAGCAGCACGCAGGCGATCACGGCGACGCGGTTGCGGCGCATCAGCCGCAGCTCGTCGCGCGCTATCAGGGGTGCGGCGTTCATGCCGCCACCCTCTGCGCGGCGACCGCGAAGCGGGCGTGCAGCGCGCGCACGTCGAAGCGGTCCTCGCCCCGCGCCGTCACGTCCTCGACGATGCGCCCGGCTTCGAGGAAGCAGATGCGATCGGCGATGTCGGCGGCGCTCAGCAGGTCATGCGTCACCATGAGCACGGCGGTGCCACGTGCGCGCACCGCGAGCACCAGAGCGTTGAAGTCCGCCGTCGCGCGCGGATCGAGGCCGGAAGTCGGCTCGTCGAGCAGCAGCACCGGCACTTCGCGCAGCAGTGCGACCGCGATGGCCACCTTCTGACGCATCCCCTTTGAGAAGGCGCCGAGCCGCTGGTCCCAGGCGCGCTCCTGCAGGCCGGCGGCGGCGAAGGCCTCGACGATTGGCGCGCGGCCCTGCTTCCCGCCGGAGAGGGCCAGCAGGTATTGCGCGTTCTCCACGGCGGTCAGATGTTCGTAAAGCGCGACGTTCTCGGGCAAGTAGGCGATCTGGCGGCGAGCGTCGTCGGGCGCGGCGCCAGGATCGATGCCGCAGACCGAAATGGAGCCGGCCTGCGCCTTCACGAAGCCCAGCAGGGTCGACAGCGTGGTCGATTTGCCCGCACCATTACCACCCAGCAAAGCGGTCACGCTGCCTGCGGGCGCCGAGAGCGAAAGACCGTCCAGAACCCGGTGGTCGCCGTAAGTGACAGCGAGGTTCTCGATCAGGATCGGCAGTGTCGTTTCAATCATAATGTTTCCCGAATATTGCTAAAGAAGTCAGGATTTCTGCGGATTTTGCGGCCTCCTGCCTTATTAATTGATATGATGCAACATATCATTGACGGCCGCCGTTTGTGCTGACAGAAGCCCGCCCGAACGAGGCACCGCGCTGCCTCGGGACATAGTCACCGTGGGGATCGCATGCTTCGCTTTACCAGGAATCGCCGGCTGCTTGCCGGAACTCTGCCGTTCGCCATCGCGCTGGCGCCGTCTGGCGGTGCCTTGGCCGAAGAGGCCGGAGCCGAAGGTGAGGAGCGCAGCGAGGCGATCACCGTAAACGGCGTGCGCCAGGCCTATCGCGGCGACTTCGCGGTGTCGGAAATCCCACAGTCGATTGCCGAGATCGATGCGAAGACGCTGGAGCAGAACGGCATCCAGCGGCTGACCGACGCGCTCGATCTCAACGCCTCGGTGGTGCGGCAGAACACGCTGGGCGGCTTGTGGGATGCCTTTGCGATCCGGGGCTTCGCTGGCGACGAGAACATGCCGAGCGGCTATCTCGTCAATGGCTTCAACGGCGGGCGCGGTTTCGGCGGGCAGCGTGATACGGCGGGGATCGAGCGGGTCGAAGTGCTCAAAGGGCCCGCTGCAGCGCTGATCGGGCGCGGCGAGCCGGGCGGCACGATCAACCTCGTGGCCAAGCAGGCCGAATTGGGCCGCAGCTTCGGCACCGCCGCGATCCAGTACGGCAGCTGGGACCGGGTGCGCGGCGAGGCCGACGTCAACATCTCCCTGACCGGAGGTCTTACCGTGCGTCTGATCGGCTATGGCGAGGAGGGCGATACCTTCCGCGATCACGTCCATCAGTCGCGCTGGGGCTTCCTGCCCTCGGTCGGCCTCGCGCTCGGACCGGATACGCGCCTGACCTACGATCTGGAGAAGACCCGTGTGTCGGTTCCGTTCGATCGCGGCATCGTGGTGCTGGACGGCAATTTCGACACCGTCCCGCGATACCGCTTCCTTGGCGAGCCGGGTGATGGCGATACGGTCGCCCGCGCCGAAGGGCACCAGTTGCGGCTCGACCATCAGTTCAGCGACCGCTGGAGCCTGCTGGTGGGCGGAAGCATTCGCGATACGCTGCTCACCGGATTTTCCTCCGATGCGGAGACGGCGGCCTCGCGCCAGGCGCTCTACACCGACGGCCGCTCGCTCTCGCGCCAGCGTCGTTCGCGTCGTTACGATGCACGGCACTATGTACTGCGCGTGGAACTGGCGGGTGAATTCGAGACCGGCGCGCTGACGCATCGCGTGCTGATCGGTGCCGACTACGACAATTTCGATTACAAGCAGTTGTTCCTGCGCTTCCGCCCGCCTGCCCTCAGCACCAATCCAACGGCGCAGCAGGGCAATGTGATCGACATCCTCGACCCGGTCTACGGCCGCTTCGCGCTACCCGTCGGCGCGACCATGATGGATCGTACTGACCGCCAGCGTTCGATAGGCGCTTACGTGCAGGACCAGATCGAGGTGACTAACCGGCTTCAGGTCCGCATCGGCGGGCGCTTCGACCACCTGACGCTGGAAACCGACAATCGCCTGACCAGCCAGAACAGCCGCCGCAAGCGCAGCCGCTTCAGCCCGCAAGCCGGCGTGGTCTACGAACTGAGCGATCCGGTGACGATTTACGCCGCCTATGGGCAGGGCTTCCGGGCCAATGTCGGCACCAATGTCAACGGGCAGATCTTCGATCCCGAAAACAGCGAATCCTTCGAGGCAGGTGCCAAGCTGAGCCTGCTGGGCGGAGCGCTGACCGGAACGCTGTCGGTGTTCCATCTCACCAAGGCCAATGTGCTGGCGACCGATCCCAACGCGCCGGGGTTCTCACTGGCGCTGGGCAAGGCGCGCAGCCGCGGCGCCGAGTTCGACCTTGCCGGGAAGCTGCCGGGCCGCGTCGATGTTCTAGTGAGCTACGCCTATGTCGATGCCGAAGCGCGCTCGGCGATGGTGGACCCCAATACCTCGTTCCAGGTGCAGGTCGGCGATGCTCTGGTGAACATCCCGAAGCACAACCTCAATATGCAGCTCGCCAAGTCCTTCACTCTGGGCAAGCGCGAGGTGCAGATCGGCGCGGGCATGCAATACGTGGGGAAGCGCCGCGGCGAAACGGGCACCGATTTCATGCTGCCCTCGCACGCGCTGTTCCGCCTGTTCGGCAAAGTCGACGTGATGGAGCATCTCGAACTGTTCGGTTCGGTGACCAATCTGTTCGATGAACGCTGGTACGCCAACAGTTACTCACCGCTCTGGGTGCAGCCCGGCGCGCCGCGTACCGGGACCATCGGCCTGCGCGCGCGGTTCTGATGGCAGGGGATCGATCGATGCTGAAGTTCGCCGTCCTCGCCGCCACTCTCGCCATCACGACTACCGCTGCAGCGGCGGAATCGGCACCGCCCGCCGTGCTGCCGCCTGCGCTGGCATGGTCGGGCGCGAGCGAGAAGCTGATCGTCCAGTCCGGCGATCCGTGGATCACCCCGGCCGAGGCATCAGGGTTCCAGACCACGCCGCGCTATGACGAAGTGCGCGACTGGCTCGACAAGCTGGCCAAGGCCTCGCCGCTTATCCGGGTCGAGAGCTTCGGCAAGACCGGCGCAGGCCGCGACCTGTTGATGGTGCGCGCCAGCACCGGCGGACCGGGCAAGCCCGTCGTGCTTGTGCAGGCGGGTATCCACTCAGGCGAGATCGACGGCAAGGATGCCGGCCTCATGCTGCTGCGCGACATCGCGGTGCGCGGCAAAAGCGGCCTGCTCGACAAGGTCGATCTCGTCTTCGTGCCGATCCTCAACATCGACGGGCATGAGCGCTCGAGCCCCTGGAACTTCCTCCACGTGCGCGGCCCCGAGGCCAAGGGCACCGAGGGGAACGCGCGCAATATCAATCTCAACCGTGATTACGCCAAGCTCGACACGCCCGAAGTGCGCGCGATGGTCGCGCTGCTGCGGCGGCTGGACCCGGCGCTCTACATCGACTGCCACGTCAGCGGCGGCTTCGACATGCAGTATGACGTGACCTACACATATGCAGGCTGGGCCAAGTATGCGCGCCACCGCGCTACCGCGCTATGGCTGGAGCAGCGTTTCGGCCCGGCCGTGAAAGCGGCGCTGACGCGCGCCGGGCACGAGCCGATCATCTACCCCAGCCCGATCGACACCCGCGATCCGCAAAAGGGCATCCGCTACAGCCCCGAAGGTCCGCGTTATTCGACAGGCTATGGCGACTTCATCGGTGTGCCCACGGTGCTGGTCGAGAACCACATGCTCAAGCCCTACCGCCAGCGCGTGCTCGGCACTTATGTGCTGCTGGAGGCCGCACTCAAGCTCGCCGCACAGGACGCGGGACGCATCGCCGAGGCCAAGGCGATCGACCGCGCCGAACGCCCCAGGCAGTTGCTCACCCGCTGGGCTCCGGCCAAACAGCCGATCGGCTGGGGGGG
>NZ_ALVC01000288.1:0-43160 GCF_000293195.2 Sphingomonas sp. LH128 | reverse complement strand
TCTTGCCGGTGCCGGGCGGCCCCCACAGTATCATCGAGGACAGCCGCCCCGCTGCCACCATGCGCCCGATCGCGCCTTCGGGGCCGGTCAGGTGCTCCTGCCCCACAACCTCGGTCAGGTCGCGCGGGCGCAGGCGGTCGGCGAGGGGGGCGTCCTCGCGCAGTTCGTCAGGGGTCGACGGCGGCAGGTCATCGGCAAAAAGGTCGGCCATGAAAGGGTACTTAGCCATTCGCGGCGCGAATTGCATCGGCCTCGTCGCGGGAGTATCCTCGGGCACGGCAGGGAGAGGCGCGATGGCTACGACGGACAGATACGTGACGAGGCCGGGGTGGACCTTCTGGCTCATCGCGGTGCTGGCGGTGCTGTGGAATGCCTTCGGCTGCCTCGACTTCACGATGACGGCTTCGCGCAATCCGACTTATCTTGCGCAAGTCCCGCCCGAGATCATCGACTGGCTCGATTCCGCGCCGAGCTGGACGCTGGTGCCCTGGGCTCTGGGCGTGTGGGGCGGGCTGGCGGGAAGCCTGCTGCTGCTCGCGCGGTCGGGCTGGGCGGTGCCTGCCTTCGCGGTGTCGCTGGTCGGGCTGGCGGTGTCGCAGGCCTGGCAGTTCTCCGCCGGGATGCCGGAAAGCATGACCACGCCGGGGATGCTGGCGATGACTGCCTGCATCTGGGTCATCGCACTCGGGCTATTGTGGTTCGCCTGGGACAAGCGGCGCGCAGGCGTACTCCACTGAATTGAGTGACCGACACGGGAATGACGTTCCTTGCCCGCCGTCCACGCGGTATGGCAGCGGCGACGGGAGAGGGAATCACGACCATGCCACATCCGCTGGGTATCGAACTTTTGACGGTGCTCGGGCTCGGCCCGGTCGAGCACGTCACCCTGGCCGCCGACCTCGGCTGCAAGGCAGTGTCGATGGGCCTGAGCCAGTTGCCCGAACGCTTCAACCCGCATGGCTATGCCCCCTGGTCGCTGCGCGAGGATCCGGCCTTGCGGCGTGAACTGAAGGCGGTGCTCGCCGATCGCGGGATCGCCATCAGCATCGCCGAGGGCCTCGGCGTTTCCGTGGAACTGGACGCTGCCGAGCGGGCGGGCGACATGGACATCTTCGCCGATCTCGGCGCGCTGCGGGTCAATGCGGTGGACATGGGCGTGGAGCGCGGGCGCGCCTTCGACCAGCTCGCCGCGCTGGCGACGATGGCGGCCAAGCGCGGGATGGAGTTCTCGATCGAGTTCACGCCGGTCTTCACCATCCGCTCGCTGCCCGAGGCGCTGGAGGCGGTGGAGTACATCGGCGCGGGAAAGGCGACGGTGCTGATCGACACCATGCACTTCTTCCGCTCGGGTGGCACGGTGCGGCAGGTGGCGCAGCTCGACCCGGCGCTGATCGGGCATGTCCAGCTGAGCGACGTGCCGCGCAAGGGCGACGACGATTACATGACCGAGGCGATGAGCGGTCGCATGATCCCGGGGCAGGGGGAACTGCCCTTGCGCGAATTCGTCGAAGCCCTGCCGCGGGGGCAGGTGCTGGGGCTGGAAGTGCCGCTCATGGCCGCCGCCGCCAGCGGGCGCGACGTGCGCGACTACGTGGGAGAGATCGTGAAGCGCACGCGGGAATTTCTGGCCTAGCGTATTCCTCCCCGAGCAAGCTCGGGGAGAAACTAGGTTCGATCCAGCAGCATTTCGGCGCCCTTTTCGGCGATCATCATCGTTGGCGCATTGGTGTTGCCCGACGTGATCTTGGGCATCACCGAGGCATCGATGACGCGCAGACCGTCCAGTCCGATCACCCGCAACCGGCTATCGACCACGCTGCCCATCGCCGCCGTGCCGACCGGGTGGAAGATGGTGGTGCCGATCTCCGCCGCCGCGCGCTGCAGGTCTTCCTCGCTCTCGAACGCTGGGCCGGGGCGCACTTCCTCGGGACGGTAACGGGCCAGAGCGGGCTGCGACACGATGCCGCGCGTGATGCGGATCGCCTCGGCGGCGACGCGGCGGTCTTCCTCGGCGGAGAGGTAATTGGGCCGGATCGACGGTGCGGCTGCGGGATCGGCGGCGGTGATGCGGGTGCTGCCCCGGCTTTCCGGCCTGAGGTTGCAGACGCTGGCGGTGAACGCCGGAAACGGATCGAGCGCTCCCCCGAAGGCGGCAAGGCTCAGCGGCTGGACGTGGTACTCTAGGTTCGGCGTCGCATAACGCGCGTGGCTGCGGGTGAAGACGCCGAGCTGGCTGGGCGCCATCGCCATCGGTCCCGTCCGGCGCAGCGCATATTCCATGCCGATCAGCGCCTTGCCGAAGAGGTTGCTCGCCCGCGCATTGAGCGTCGCCACGCCCGAGACGCGGTAGGCGCAGCGCAGTTGCAGGTGGTCCTGCAGGTTGGCGCCGACCTCGGGCCGGTCGAGCACCGGCGCGATGCCGAGGTCCGCCAGCCGCGCCGCGTCGCCGATGCCGCTGCGCTCGAGGATCGCCGGCGAGCCGATCGCGCCCGCCGCCAGTACGACTTCGCCGGGGGTGAGCGCCACGCGCTGCTGGTTGCCGACAGAGTAGGCGACGCCGACCGCGCGGCCCGCCTCGACGATCACCCGGTCCACCACCGCGCCGGTCTCGACCTTCAGATTGCTGCGCGAGCGGACCGGCTTGAGGAAGGCGTCGGCCGCGCTCCAGCGCCAGCCGCCCCGCTGGGTCACCTGGAAGAAGCCCGCGCCCTCGTTGTCGCCGGTGTTGAAGTCGGTGGAATGCGGGATGCCGTGTTGTCCGCAAGCGTCGCGGAAGGCTTCGAGGATGTCCCAGCGCAGGCGCTGCTTCTCGACCCGGATCTCGCCGCCGCCGCCGTGGAACGGGCTGGCGCCCTCGTAATGGTCTTCGGCGCGGGTGAAGTAGGGCAGCACGTCGTCCCAGCCCCAGCCGAGGTTGCCCGCCTGCCGCCAGCCGTCGTAGTCGGCGGCCTGTCCGCGCATGTAGATCATGCCGTTGATCGACGAGCAGCCGCCCAGCACGCGCCCGCGCGGATACTTGAGCGCACGGCCGCCGAGCCCTTCCTCTGCCTCGGTGGACAGGCACCAGTCGGTGCGCGGGTTGCCGATGCAGTAGAGGTAGCCCACCGGCACCCGGATCCAGATGTAGTCGTCCTTGCCGCCTGCCTCCAGCAGCAGCACGCGCGTTTCCGGATCGGCGCTCAGCCGGTTGGCAAGGACGCAGCCCGCGCTGCCCCCGCCGACGATGATATAGTCGAACTCTCCCATCCTGCAGGGCTATGCCGTGATTGGGGCGCGATCAAGCACGCGCTTTGGACAGGTGAATGCCGTGGATCATTGCACGCCGGGGCGATGCCGGCTTGGATTCCGGCCAAGAATCTTGCCGGAGAGGGCAGGCGAACCCACCATGACCGCAGGAGACGAGGAGAAAAGCACCATGGCGACACCCGCGATCGGCAGGCTGGGCATATGGTCGATGGAGATGCGCTTCGGCGACAAGGCGCAGTCGAACGGGGCGGCGGCGCAGCTCGATGCGCTGGGTTATGGAGCGCTGTGGATTCCCGGCGGTATCGACGACGGTGCCCCGGCCGAGGTCGAGCGGCTGCTGGCAGTGACCTCGCGCATGACCATCGCCACCGGCATCCTCAACATCTGGAAGCACGATCCGGAGGAACTGGCGGCCTGGTTCCTCGCGCTGCCGCAGGAGTGGCGGGCGCGTACGCTGATCGGCCTCGGCATCAGCCATGGCCCGCTCATCGGCGAGAGCTGGGGCAAGCCTCTGGAGGTGACGGCGGCCTTCCTCGACCGGCTCGCCGCCGCCGGGATGCCGCGCGACAACCTGTGTCTCGCCGCACTCGGGCCGAAGATGGTGGCGCTTTCGGGCGAGCGGACCGCCGGGGCGCATCCCTATCTGGCGACGCCCGAGCACTCGCGCCGCGCCCGCGCGATACTCGGCCCGGAACCTCTGCTGGCGCCCGAACAGGGCGTGGTGCTGGAAGCCGATCCGGCCAAGGCCCGCGAATTGGCGGTGGAGGCGCTGGAGCACTATCGACGGCTTCCCAACTATCGCAACAACTGGGTGCGACTGGGCTTCAGCGAAGGGGAGATCGAGGCGCTGGACGACCGCCTGCTCGATGCCCTTTTCGCGATCGGCGGGGTGGAGGCGGCGGCGCGGCGGGTCGCGGCGCACCTCGATGCGGGAGCCGACCACGTCTGTCTTCAGGTCATCGCCGGGCCGAGGGGCGGCAGCTTCGACCAGCTGCTGCCGCAATGGCGTGAGCTGGCAGAGGCGCTGGCTTGAATTTCGCCCGCAAGGTAAGCGCGCTGTTAACGAGTTGGCAACGGATTGTGCCTAATCCCTGTCGGCACAGGAGACGGTGGTTTCGGCCACCGGATTGACAGGAGCCGCCGGCGAGCCGGATGGACCGATCGTCGGGGGGCGAATGGTCCGAATCCGGGGTGGGAACGCAGCTTTCGAGCACGTTCAATTACCGCCTTCGACGACGGCTCCTGGCATTTCCCGTCACTCTTCCCAAGCCTGTCGTCAGCTTCCCAGCGCGTGCTGTTCCGCAGTTACCGGCGTACTGCTTGGCCGGTCGGACAAAGCACGGGCGATCCAAATGGTCGACATCGCCAGCACCACCAGCACCAGGCTGACGATCAGCACATAGCGAACGATATGCGGCGTAGAGCCCCCGCGTGCTTCGTCATCGTCGAGATGAACTTCGTCACCGGAACGATACATGACTGCTCTCCCGTCGGCCCGACGGTGGCCTTTATGGCCGCATTATCGATTCGGGCCGTCTGTTGGAACGAGGATGGGCGCGGGAAAGTTCCCCAGAGTTCAACTTGCGTGATGGGATGTGAGGTGCAGCAGTTGCAGAGTGCGTTCGTCCCTTCGCCCCTGGCAGAAGGCATCGAGGGCGTGGGCGAATTGTCCGGCGCCATCGGTGCCCATGGCGGCAAGCTCGAACAGGGTCATCGAACTGGCGAACTTCATCGCATCGACCGCGCCGAGGATGCCCGTGGCGCTGCGCCTTCCCGCCCAGCCCAGCATGAGACGAGTCGTTTCGTCGAGCCTCTGGCGAAGTACAGGATGGCTCAGATAACGCCGCGCTTCGTCGAGCGTCTCCACGGCGTAGCGGCGTGCCATCGGGCTGGAGCCCAGCCCGGCGACTTGCGGGAACACGAACCACATCCAGTGCGTGCGCTTTTCGCCGTGGGCAAGTTCGGCGCGGACTTCACCGAAGATGGCGTCCTGCGCGGTGACGAAGCGCTCCAGGTTCATCATGCGTCGTGCAGTTCGGACCCGCGCTTTAGGGCGCGGCCGCCGTCAGGCTGCTCGACAAGGTATGCGGGGTTTTCAGACGTTCCGACTCGCACGATGCGCTTGCCTTCGATCGTGCGGCTGACGCGGCGTTCAAAACGTTCGGCGATGTGGCCGGTCGCGGTGCCGGTGCCCCAATTCCAGCTGACCTGCGCTCCCTTGCGGAAGGTGGCGGTCATTGCGTCTGGTCTTGCTGCTGCGCTACCGCCTTTTCGGTATCGGCGTGGCCGCCGGTCTCAGGCGTGGTCAGCGCGCCAGTGAGCCAGATGGCCGACAGCGCGATGATCACGAGGGCGAGGCTGATGAGGAGGACGTAGCGCACGACGCCGGACGTCTCGCCACTACGGGCTTCCTCTTTGTCGAGATGGACTTCCTGTCCTCGGGTTTCCATGGCGTGCTCCGAAGGCGGCCGGTTGCGGCCCTTTGCCTTCGTCAACACGCCGGGACGGGCGAATGTTCCGCCGCCCGTCCCGCGTCTGCGCGGCTTAGTCGCGCAGGAGTTCGTTGATGCCGGTCTTCGAGCGGGTCTGCGCGTCCACGGTCTTGACGATCACGGCGCAGTAGAGCGACGGGCCGGGGGTGCCGTCCGGCAGCGGCTTGCCGGGCATCGCGCCGGGGACGACCACGGCGTAAGGCGGCACGCGGCCGATGTGGACTTCGCCGGTCGCACGGTCGACGATCTTGGTCGAGGCGCCGATGAACACGCCCATCGACAGCACCGCGCCTTCGCCCACGATCACGCCCTCGGCCACTTCCGAACGGGCGCCGATGAAGGCGCCGTCCTCGATGATGACCGGGCCGGCCTGCAGCGGCTCAAGCACGCCGCCGATGCCCGCGCCGCCCGAGATGTGGACGTTCTTTCCGATCTGCGCGCACGAACCGACGGTCGCCCAGGTATCGACCATGGTGCCTTCGCCGACGTAGGCGCCGAGGTTGACGAACGACGGCATGAGGACCACGCCCTTCGAGATGTGGGCGCTGCGGCGCACCACGGCGCCGGGGACCACGCGCACGCCTGCCGCCTTGAAGCGGGCATCGTCCCAGCCCGCGAACTTGAGCGGCACCTTGTCGTAGGCAGGGGCCCCGGCGGCGCCGTATTCGACCACGGCGTTGTCGTTCAGGCGGAACGAGAGCAGCACCGCCTTCTTGAGCCACTGGTTGACAACCCACTCACCGTCCACCTTCTCGGCGACGCGGGCCTGGCCCGAATCGAGCAGTTCCAGCGCCTCGTCGACGATCTTGCGCACATCCGCGCTCGCGGGGGTGACGGTGTCGCGTGCGTCGAACGCGGCTTCGATCTGGGCGGCGAGGCCAGAATTGAGGTTGGACATTGGCTGGTCTCCGGAAGGGATGAAACTGTCGCGGCGCGGCCTAGAGGGAGTTGGGGCGCGGGGCAAGGTTATCGTCGTCCCGGACTTGATCCGGGACCGCTGGCCATGAACAGCCCATCTTGCTGAACGCGCCTGCAACCTATCGCCTAAAGACAGCCAGCGGTCCCGGATCAAGTCCGGGACGACGACTGTTGTTTCCTCAATCGTCCGGCTGCATCAGTTCCCGTACGAACCCGATCAGCCCCGTCTGCCTTGCGCGGCGCAGGCGTTCGGCGTGAAGGATCTTCTTCACTTCCTCGAAGCAGCTGGCGATGTCGTCGTTGACCACGACATAATCATAACCGTCCCAGTGGCTGATCTCCGAGCGTGCGCGCTCCATGCGGCCGTGAATCACTTCAGCGCTGTCCGTGCCGCGGCCGGTCAGGCGGCGGCGCAGCTCCTCGATGCTGGGGGGGAGCAGGAACACGCGCACGACGTCACGCTCCAGCTTCTGATAGAGCTGCTGCGTGCCCTGCCAGTCGATGTCGAACATGTAGTCGACGCCGTCCTTGAGGCCCGCCTTCACCTGGGCCTTGGGGGTGCCGTAGCTCTGGCCGAAGACGGTGGCCCACTCCAGGAACTCGCCCGCCTCGACCATGGCGTCGAACTGCTCGTGGGTGATGAAGTGGTAGTGCTCGCCGTCGATCTCGCCGGGGCGGGGCTGGCGGGTGGTGCAGGACACCGAGTTGCGCAGTTGCGGATCGTGCTCCAGCAACATACGCGCGATCGTCGTCTTACCCGCGCCCGAGGGGGAGGACAGGATGAACATGAGGCCGCGCCGGGCGAGCGTGCCGGTGGTGTCGGGAGAAGGAGTGGACTGGACCATGGCCCCCGATGCCGATGGTTGGCGCGGGAATCAAGGGAGAAGGCCCACCCCGTCCGGCTAAGACCGCTTCGCGGCCAAGCCTTCCGGCCCTCCCGCAAGCGGGAGGGCGTACGTTTCTTCTCCCCTCCCGCTTGCGGGAGGGGCCGGGGGTGGGTTCTTTCGGCCTTCAGGCCTCTTCCGCACCGTCCTCGGCCATGTCCTGCAACTGCGCCGCGCCCTCGGCGCGCGCCTGCCGGGCGCGGCTGCGATCGTAGAGCGTCTTGGCCACCAGCGCTCCGCCGATGACCACCGCCCCCGGCACCGAACTTAGCGCGACTCGGGCCAGCGCGCCGTGCAGCAGGGTTTCGGCCACCGTGCGCCCCTTGAGGATCGACTTGGCCTTTTTCGGCGAGTAGCTGGCGCCCAGCACGCCGCGCTCCATGCTGCGGCGCATGATGGTCGTCGCGGTGCGAAGGGCGATGTCAGCGATGATGAGGTTGGTGGCGGGGTTCGGGCTCGGCCCGTGCAGTTCCCCGCCGTTGTCGGCCAGCGTCTTCAGCCCCTTTGCTGGGGCTGCCACGACGCTGGCGGCCTTCCTGGCGCTATCTTTCAGAACCGTTGCCATTTTTCGCCCTGCTCTACCGGGCGAGCCCGGTTACTTCTTCTTGCCGAAATCCACCGAGACGACGTTGGAGCCGTCTTCGCTGGGAGTAATGCGCGACGCCACATCGCGTTCCGCATCGTTCTCGGCCGGGGCGGGCTCGTCGGCCTCGTCATCGACCATGGCCTGGAACTGCAGGCCGAAGTCCACCGCCGGATCGACGAAGGCGGTGATCGCCGAGAAGGGAATGTCCAGCTTGGCGGGCATGGCGTTGAACGAGAGGCTGACGGTGAAGCCGTTCTCCGAGACGCCCAGATCCCAGAACTTGTTCTGGAGCACGATCGTCATCTCGTCCGGGAACCGGGCACGCAGGTCGGCGGGGATGCTGACCCCGGGAGCGCCGGTCTTGAAGGTGATGTAGAAGTGGTGGCCGCCCGGAAGCACGCCGCCGGAGCTTTCGACCTGGCCGAGAACACGGCCGACGACGGCGCGCAGGGCCTCCTGCACGATCTCGTCGTAAGGGATCAGGCTGTCTGTGGTATCGTTCATCGCGCCCTACGTGCTCATGGTTCTCCGGCCGGTCAAGCGTGTTTGGGTGGAAAATAGCATGTCGGGCCGGGTTTTCCCTAGCTCGAAGCACTTGCGACCGAAGATTGCTATATAAACGCCCGACGCGCATTCTTGTGCCGCGACCGAATTGATTCCGGCGCGTACAGGTATATAGGCACGGGCCATGCGTACCGCCTCGATCATCCGCAAGACCCATGAGACCGACATCGCCGTGGAGGTGAACCTCGACGGCACCGGGGCCTATGACGTGTCCACCGGCATCGGCTTCCTCGACCACATGATCGAGCAGTTCAGCCGCCACTCGCTGATCGACATCAAGTGCCACATCAAGGGCGACCTCCATGTCGACCAGCACCACACGACCGAGGACAGCGCCATCGCCATCGGCCAGGCCATCACCCAGGCGCTGGGCGACAAGGCGGGCATCGGCCGCTACGGCGACGTGAACTCGCCGATGGACGAGGCGCTGAGCCGCGTGTCGCTCGACATTTCGGGTCGTCCCTACCTCGTGTGGAAGGCCGCATTCACCCAGGACAAGCTGGGCGAGTTCGACACCGAGATGGTCGAGCACTGGTTCCACTCGATCGCGCAGGCGGTGGGCATCACCCTGCACATCGAACTGCTTTACGGCTCGAACAACCACCACATCTGCGAAGGCATCTTCAAGGGCTTTGCCCGCGCCATGCGCAGCGCGGTGGAACTGGACCCGCGCAAGGGGGGGGCGATCCCCTCGACCAAGGGCATCCTCGGGCAGGCGAGCCTCTGATGGCGATCTTCATCCTCAACCTCACTTACGTCACCACTGACATTGCCGAGGTGGATGCCCTGCTGGCCGATCACCTCGCATGGCTGGAAGCCGGGCGCGGGAAGGGGCACTTCCTCGCCTGGGGCCGCAAGGTGCCGCGCGAAGGCGGCGCGATCATCGCGAAGGGCGATAGCCGCGAAGCCGTCGAGGCATTGGCGGCCACCGATCCGTTCATCGGGGGCGGCGTGGCGAAAGTGGACGTGATCGAATGGGTGCCGACCTTCCTCGGCGAAGGGCTGGAGGCTCTGGCCCAATGACCCTCGCGCTGATCGACTACGGCGCGGGCAACCTGCACTCGGTCGCCAATGCGCTGCGAGCGGCGGGGGCCGAGGACGTGGCGATCACCGCGAACCCCGACGTCGTGCGCGCGGCTGACCGCATCGTCCTGCCGGGTGTCGGCTCGTTCCGCGCCTGCGCAGAGGGGCTCTGGGGCATCCACGGCATGGTCGAGGCGATGACCGAGCGTGTCCATGTCGGCGGGGCGCCGTTCCTCGGCATTTGCGTCGGCATGCAGCTTCTCGCCACGCGCGGGCTGGAACACGGCGTGACGCGTGGCCTCGACTGGATCGAGGGGCAGGTGCAGCGCATCGAGCGCACCGATCCCGAGATCAAGATCCCGCACATGGGCTGGAACGACGTGAACCTCGGCCGCAAGGATCCGGCGCAGGGCCTGATCGATCCGGGTGAGGCGTACTTCCTGCACTCGTATCACTTCCAGCCCGATGACGGCGCGACCGTTGCTGCGATGACCGACCACGGCGGCGGTCTTGTCGCGGCGGTGGCCAAGGACAATGTCGTTGGCGTGCAGTTCCACCCGGAAAAGAGCCAGGGCTACGGGCTGTCGCTGCTGGCGCGGTTCCTGGAATGGAAGCCGTAGCGTCTTGCCGCCGGGGCTTCGACAAAGCTCAGCCTGAGCGGATTCAGGGTGGTGCTTCAAGAAACCCGCGATTTACACTAACCCCGCTCAGGCTGAGCTTGTCGAAGCCCGCGCGCCGCTCTCAGACCCTCAGGACTGCATCATGATCGTCTTCCCCGCCATCGACCTCAAGCAAGGGCAGGTCGTGCGCCTCGCCGAAGGCGACATGGACCGCGCCACCGTCTACGGCGACAACCCCGCCGCGCAGGCGATGCTGTTCGCCGAGGCCGGATCGCAGTTCCTCCACGTCGTCGACCTCGACGGCTCCTTCGCGGGCCGCGCCGAGAACCGCGAGGCAGTGGAAGCCATCCTCGAAGTGTTCCCCGGCCACGTCCAGCTCGGCGGCGGCATCCGCACGCCCGAGGCCGTGGCAGGCTGGTTCGACCTTGGCGTCAGCCGCGTGGTCATGGGCACCGCCGCACTCAAGGACCCGCAGTTCGTCAAGGACATGGCGAAGGAGTTCCCCGGCGGCATCGTCGTCGCGGTGGACGCGCGCGACGGCATGGTCGCGACCGAGGGCTGGGCCGAAGTCTCCGACGTCTCGATCGTCGACATGGCCCGCCGCTTCGAGGACGCAGGGGTAGCTTCGCTGCTGTTCACCGACATCGGCCGTGACGGTCTGCTCAAGGGCGTCAACATCGACGCCACCGTCGATCTCGCCCGGCGCACCGACCTGCCGGTGATCGCATCGGGCGGCGTGAAGGGGCTCGACGACATTCGCCTGCTGGCGCTCCACGCCAAGGACGGGATCGAGGGCGTCATTACCGGCCGCGCGCTTTACGACGGCCGCCTCGACCTCGCCGCCGCGATCCAGTTTGCGGAGCGCGAGGGGTGAACGAAAATCGCCTCATGGCGGTACTGGCGTTCGTCATCTTCGTGCCGGCCGCGATCTTCGCGTTTCGCGACTGGCGCGAGGGCAAGGCGCGGTTGATGCTGTTCAGCCGTGCGCGTAATCCGATTTTGACGACAAAAGCCGCCGATCCGCGCAAGTTTGCGCTCTACACGGCGTTCAATGTCGCTTTGTGTGGAGTTGTGGCGATCTTTGCCGTGCTGCTGTTCTTCAAGCCGGAGTAAGCCGAATGACCGTGCGAATCCGCGTAATTCCGTGCCTCGACGTCCGTGACGGACGGGTGGTGAAGGGCGTCAACTTCGTCGACCTCAAGGACGCCGGAGACCCCGTCGAACAGGCCCGCGCCTACGACGCGGCGGGCGCTGACGAGCTGTGTTTCCTCGATATTTCCGCCAGCCACGAAGGCCGCGGCACCCTGCTCGACGTGGTCCAGCGCACCGCCGAAGTCTGCTTCATGCCCCTCACCGTCGGCGGCGGCGTCCGCACGGCCGACGACGCCCGCGCGCTGCTTCTGGCGGGCGCGGACAAGGTCGCGGTGAACTCCGCGGCCGTCTCGCGCCCTGAAGTGGTGGCCGATATCGCCGAGAAATTCGGCTCGCAATGCATCGTCGCTTCGGTCGACGCGCGGCAGGTTTCGCCCGGAAAGTGGGAGATCTTCACCCACGGCGGCCGCAAGGCGACCGGCATCGACGCGCTGGAACATGCGATCAAGCTGGCCGACTACGGCGCGGGCGAACTGCTCGTCACCTCGATGGACGGCGACGGCACCCAGAACGGCTACGACCTCGCCCTGACCCGCATGATTGCGGAGGCCGTGTCGGTCCCGGTGGTGGCGAGTGGCGGCGTCGGCAATCTCGATCACCTCGTGGCAGGCGTAACCGAGGGCAAGGCGAGCGCGGTGCTGGCCGCCTCGATCTTCCACTTCGGCAAGCACACCATCGCCGAGGCGCACTCGGCGCTGCGAGCGGCAGGGATCCCTGCGCGCGGGTGAAGGCACGCCAAGGTTAACGGCTCATGGTTAGCCGAATGCGACTAACGGAGTGAACCACATCGGGACAACCCCGGATCGGCGCTTGCTGCAGCGCACCCGGTGGCCGATGGCAAAATCTAGGCCATCGGATCAACAGGAGGATTCGCGGTGCCCGCGTTGAAATTCATTCCGGCGTTCGTCGCGACTTTCGTTGCGCCGGTTCCCGCCTATGCCGCAGGGGGCATCCCGCTTCCCGAACCCAGCAGCATGCTGCTCCTTGGCCTTGGCGTCGTCGGCGTCGCCGTGGGCCGCAAGCTGTCGTCCAAGCGCGGCGAGGACTGACGCGCTCTTGACCGCGCGGCCCCTGCACCGCATGGGCAGGGCATGAGCAGCCTCGACACTCTCGCACGCCTCGAAGCCACGATCGCCGAGCGCCGCGCGGCCGATCCCGATTCCAGCTATGTCGCGAAGCTCAACGCCAGGGGCCTGCGCAAGATCGCGCAGAAGCTGGGCGAGGAGGCCACCGAAACCGTGATCGCGGCGCTGACCGAGGATCACAAGGCGCTGGTCGGAGAGGCGGCGGACCTCATCTTCCACCTCATGGTCCTGCTCGGCGCCAAGGACGTGCCGCTGGCCGACGTGCTCGCCGAACTGGACCGCCGCGAAGGTGTCTCGGGGATCGCCGAGAAAGCTGCACGCCCGAAGGACTGAACCGGAGAACCCGATGCCCATCGATCCGAAGCTGCCTTACGACGACAACAACGTCTTCGCGAAGATCCTGCGCGGCGAACTGCCGTGCTCGAAGGTCTACGAGGACGACCATGCGCTCGCCTTCAACGACATTCGCCCGCAGGCGCCGGTCCATGTGCTGGTGATCCCCAAGGGCGCCTACGTCTCGTGGGACGATTTCACCGCCAAGGCCGATGACGCCGAGATCGCGGGCTTCATGCGCGCGGTGGGCAATGTGACGCGGCAGTTGGAACTCGACGGGCCGGGCTATCGCCTCATGGTGAACATGGGCACCAACGGCCATCAGGAAGTGCCGCATCTGCATGTGCACATCTTCGGTGGGCGCCAGTTCTTCCAGATGATCGGGGAATAGGGCCTTTTGCCCAACCCGTCCGGCTAATTCGCTGCGCTCATAAGCCTCCCGGCCCTCCCGCGAGCGGGAGGGCGTAGCGCCGGTCTCTCATTCCCCTCCCGTGTGCGGGAGGGGGCAGGGGTGGGCACTTCCACCGCTGTCCACCGAAAATTTACCCCGCAATACAGCCTCCAAGGCCGGTTCCTGCGCTCCCGGGGTTGAAGTCGCCCTGCTCCCCGTTACACAACCGCCCGGAATGACGGACGCACCATCCTCCCCCCTCATGCCTCAATCGGGCGTGATCGACGGCAAAGTCCACCGCTACCCCTTGCGCGTGTTCTACGAGGACACCGACGCGGGCGGAGTGGTCTATCACGCCAACTACTTGCGCTGGTTCGAACGTGCCCGCTCCGACCTGCTCGACGTGCTCGGCATCGACCAGCGCGCCTCGCTGGAGGCGGGCACCGGACTCTACACCGTGGCCGAGGCGAACTTGCGCTACCTCTCGCCCGCGCGGCTGGGCGATACCGTCATCATCGAAACCTGGGCCGAAAGCACCGGCCGCGTCGCCAGTGTGCTGCGACAGGTCGCATTGCGGGGTGATGTCAGGCTATGCGAGGCGGCCGTAAAGGTCGCGTTCATCAGCCCTGAAGGACGACCGCGCCGACAGCCCGATGCCTGGCAACAGGCTTTCGCCACACTTGAACCCATCGCCGCTCCGGCCCCGGAAGGACCAGAATGACGCTCGACCTGCTCGCCTCGACCATCAGCTTCGCCGGTGACGACAACCATCTCAACCCGGTGAAACTGTTCCTCGATGCCGACATCGTGGTGCAGGCGATCATGGCCGGGCTGGTCCTCGCCAGCGTGTGGGTATGGATGATCATCGTCACCTTCATCGTGCGCATGGGGGCGATCAGCCGCCGCTGCGACGAGTACGAGGAAGGCTTCTGGGAGGCCCAGAACTTCGACACCTACCAGAAGGAGCGCAAGCGCGGCGACGTGCCGATGGGCAAGGTCGCAGGCGCGGGCCTTGGCGAATTCAAGCGCAACGTCGGCCCCGGCATCGATGCCGAGGGTGCCCGCCAGCGCATCGCCACGATCCTCAATTCCTCGGTGGGCGAGGAAGCGGACAAGCTCTCCGACCGTCTGAACTTCCTGGCAACCGTCGGTTCGGTGGCGCCCTTCGTCGGCCTGTTCGGCACGGTGTGGGGCATCATGAAGAGCTTCTTCGATATCGGCCAGCAGCAGAATTCCTCGCTCGCGGTCGTCGCACCGGGCATTTCGGAGGCGCTGTTCGCCACTGCCATCGGCCTGTTCGCGGCGATCCCGGCGGTCATCGCCTACAACCGTTTCTCGCATAAGGTGAACGGCTTCGAGGCCCGCCTGCAGCGCTTCGCCGATCACCTCCACGCCGCCCTTACGCGCCAGCTGGAGCAGCGCTGATGGCGATGGGGATGTCCGGAGGCGGCGGACGTCGGCGTCGCGAACGCGGCGGTCGCGGCCCCATGGCCGAGATCAACGTCACGCCGCTCGTCGACGTGATGCTGGTGCTGCTGATCATCTTCATGGTCACCGCGCCGCTGCTGAAGGCGGCGGTGCCGATCGAACTGCCCGAAAGCCGCGCCAAGGCGATGAGCGAGGAGCAGGGCCAGATCACCATCACCCTGCGCCGCGACGGCGCGGTATTCTACGAGCAGGACGAACTCGCGTCCGGCGAACTGCCCGAGCGTCTGGCCTCCACGCCCGCCGGTCCCGACGGCAAGCCGCCGCTGGTGACGCTGCGCGCCGACAAGGCGCTCGACTATGGCCGGGTGATGGAAGTCATGGGCGAACTCAACCGCGCAGGCTTCACCTCGATCTCGCTGGTTACCGATGTCAGCGGCGGTTAAGGCGCGCCGGGTAGGGTCGGTCTGATGGCGGTACTGGGTGTGCGCAAGGATGAGAGGGTCGGCCTCGTCGTCGCCGTGCTGTTGCACGGCGCGGTGCTGGCCGCGATCCTGTACAGCCCGCGCTCGAACAACGTGGTCAAGCCGCCCGAGCGTATCGAGGTGACGATCAGCGACGAGGTCGCGGCGACCTCGACTGCCCCGAATCCCGGCGAGGCGTCTCCGGACAAGAGCCCGGAACTGGGCCAGCCCGCGCCGGCGGCAGCGCCGCCCCCGCCCGAACCTGCGGCTGCGCCGGAGCCCGAACCGGCTCCCGCTCCGGAGCCCGCCCCGCGCGTGGTGGAAAAGCCCAAGCCTGAGCCGAAACCCGAGCCCAAGCCGGTTCCGAAGCCGAAACCCAAGCCGGTGGAGAAGCCCAAGCCCGCTCCCCCCAAGCCGACTCCGCCCAAAGCGAAGCCGACGCCGCCCAAGCCTGCGGCAAAGCCCGCGCCCAAGGCGCCGCCGCGCAAGTCGAGCGCGATCGACGACATTGTTCGCAAGCCTTCGCCCCAACCCGCGGCGAAGCCTGCGACAAGGCCCGCGACCAAGCCCGCCACCGCAGGGCAGTCTTCGGGATCGAGCAATTCGGCGACGCCGCCGAAGAAGGCGGGCACCAGTGCTTTCGACGATGCATTCAAGCCGGGCACGCCGGGCGCCACTTCCAGCGCGCCCAAGCCGACCGGCACGCCTGCGTCCGAGATCGGTCCTTCGGCCCGCTCGGCGCTGGGCGCTGCGATCAACCGGCAGCTCAAGCCGCACTGGCAGGCGCCGCAGGGCGCCGACGTCGAACTGCTGACCACCAAGGTCCGCTTCCGCCTCAACCGCGACGGCAGCCTTGCCGGTGCGCCTGAGGTGATCGGCACCAGCGGCGTCAACGCCTCCAACCGCGCGCAGGTGGAACGCCATCAGGAACAGGCCGTGCGTGCGGTAAGGCTTGCGGCGCCATTCAACTTGCCCGACGATCTCTACGAGGGCTGGAAGGTCGTCACGACCACGTTTGACAGAAGGCTATCGCAATGAAGATAACCCGTGTTCTCGCCTTGGGATTGATGCTTACGACGAGTGTGGCGGTATCGGGTACGGCCTTCGCGCAAGGCGCCCCGGCACCCGTGGTGAACGCGCCGCCCCCGCAGGACGGTGGCCTCGAGGTTACGGTGTCCGACGACAGTGCGTGGAACGACCTCGGCATCGCCATCACCACCTTCGCCACCGATCAGGACGTGCCGACCCGCACCAATGCGGGCACGACCGGCCAGCTCGGCCGTGCGCTGGCGCAAGTCGTCGCGGGCGATCTCAAGAACAACGGCCTGTTCAAGCCCTCCGGCCCCGACGGCCTGCCGCAGCCCGCTTATGGCCAGATTCAGGCGCCGGACTACACGCCATGGGCCGCGCGCAGCGCCGACATGCTGGTGCAGGGCTTCGTGCGCGCAGGCGCCGACGGCAACCTCACCATCGGCTGCTATCTCTACGACGTGCAGCTCAAGCAGCAGCTGGTGAAGGGCGGCTGGCAGGTTCCCCCGTCCGACTGGCGCCGCGCCGCGCACAAGTGCGCCGACATGGTTTATTCGCGCCTCTCGGGCGAAAGCCCGTTCTTCGATTCCAAGATCGCCTACATCGCCGAGACCGGTCCCAAGGACCATCGCATGAAGCGCCTTGCGATCATGGATTCGGACGGGGCCAACCACCGATTCCTGACCAGCGGCCAGTCGATGGCGCTCACCCCGCGCTATTCGCCGGACTACAGCAAGATCATGTACCTGTCCTACCTCAACGGACAGCCGAGCATCTACGCCTACGACCTCGCGACCGACCGCCAGACGCTGATCGCCCGCACCGGTGCGCCAACGCTGGCGCCGCGCTGGTCGCCGGACGGCAAGTGGGTGCTCTATTCGATGGCCAAGGGCGGCACGACCGACATCTACCGCATCTCCTCGGCAGGCGGCGGCACCCCGCAGCGCCTGACCAACGGCCCCGGAATCAACATCGGCGGATCCTATTCCCCCGACGGCTCGCAGATCGTGTTCGAGAGCGACCGCTCGGGCAGTCAGCAGGTCTACGTTATGAATTCGGACGGTTCGAACCAGCGCCGGATCAGCTTCTTCGGCGGCCGCGCGGCAACCCCGGAATGGAGCCCGCGCGGCGACCAGATCGCCTTCACGCACATCGCGGGCAACTTGCGCGTCGCGGTGATGAGCCCGAGCGGCGGCGGCATGCGCCACCTCACCGATTCGTGGCAGGACGAGGCGCCGACGTGGTCGCCTAACGGCCGCATCGTGCAGTTCTTCCGCACGACCAAGAGCACCGGCCTCGCCTCGATCTGGCAGGTCGACCTCACCGGCCGCAACGAGCGCAAGCTGCCGACCCCGGTGGGCGCCTCGGATCCGGCCTGGGGTCCGATCCGCCCCTGATTTGCGGGCGAATGCAGCAAGTTGGCGTCCCCGGCGAAATCCGGGGCCGTTTTCTCGCATTCAGGTTGCCCGACGTTCATCTTGACTGTGTAGAGAATTGAACGGAACCATCACACCATGCCGCCCATTCAACAGGCCAGTCGTATCATGGCGGCGACATAGGAGATTGCCGATGCCTTCTTCCCTCTCATCCATGCGCATCACCCGCGTCGGCGCGACGGCGCTGGTCGTGGCCGGCGCTCTTGCCATCTCGGCTTGCGGCAAGAAGGCTCCGGCCCAGCTTCCGCCCGATCCCGGCCCGGCGACCAGCACCGACACCGGCCAGTCGAGCGGCGGCTACGGCATGGCCCAGCCCGGCAGCCAGGCGGACTTCGTCGCCAAGATGATGGGCGCGGACACGATCTACTTCGCCCTCGACGAATCGACCGTCGATGCGCAGGATCAGGCGTCTCTCGCCAAGCAGGCGCAGTGGTTGCAGCAGTACCCCAACAAGCGCGCCACGATCGAGGGCCACTGTGACGAGCGCGGCACCCGCGAATACAACATCGCGCTGGGTGAACGCCGCGCCAACGCCGCCAAGAATTATCTGGCGAGCCTGGGCATCGACCCCTCGCGCATCACCACCGTCAGCTACGGCAAGGAGCGCCCGATCGCGCTCGGTTCGGACGAGGCTTCGTGGGCGCAGAACCGCCGCGCGGTGACCGTCACCATCGATTGATGCCGATCCCGGCGCGCGGGCGTGCCCTGCGCGCCGGATTGATATTTTTGCGTCAGACGGGGGTTGCGTCCCCGTCGAGTCGCAGCGTATCGCCGATCTGATGAGCCGCGCACGCCGATCCGCAGACTGGGGTTTTCCGCGCTGGCGCGGCTATGGCAGCGCGCGCGAGGCCGTGGAAGTACGCCTGTGCGATCGCCACGGCTGCAACGATCGCGGCGAGTGCCCCGCTCCCAAGAGCCCCAACAGCCCCGATCGCTGGATGTTCTGCCAGAAGCACGCGGCGGAATACAACTCGGGCTGGGACTACTTCGCCGGGCTGGACGCCGAGGAAGCCGCCGCGCGTGAAGCGAGCGAGCAGGCCGAGACTTCCGGCTACAAGGAAGCGCAGCACTATGGTTGGGGCGGCTCGGGCGATGGCTCGCGCAGCCGGGATGAACTGCGGGCGCTGGAAGCGCTGGGCCTCGATCCCGATGCGGATTTCGATGCGGTGCGCAAGGCGTGGCGCACCAGGGCCAAGGAAGTCCACCCGGACGTGAAGCCCAATGATGCGGAGGCGGCGAAGGCGTTCCAGACTTACCAGCTCGCCTATGAAGTCCTGCGCGCGGCGGAAGAACGCCGTGAGTGGAAGGGCTGAGCGGCGGCTTTTCGCTCACGGGGCTTCGACAAGCTCAGCCTTAGCGCAGTTGATGGTATCGGATTAAGCCGCCCTTCGTCATTGCTTCGCTTCGCTCGCAATGACGATTGGAGGTATGATCATGGCGCTCTGCCGTCTCGAAGCCCCATCCTCAAACGACAAAGGGCGCGGCCATCGGCCACGCCCCTCGTTTGCGTCGAAACCGACAGCTATCGCTTACTTCGGCGACAGCACCATCAGCATCTGGCGGCCTTCCATGCGCGGATAGGCTTCGATCTTGGCGATCTCTTCCACATCCTGCTGCACACGGCGCAGGAGGTCCATGCCAAGCTGCTGGTGCGAAAGCTCGCGACCACGGAAGCGTAACGTCACCTTGACCTTGTCGCCGTCCTCGATGAAGCGCACGACATTGCGCATCTTCGTGTCGTAGTCATGGTCGTCGATGTTCGGACGCATCTTGATCTCTTTGATCTCCTGCGTCTTCTGCGTCTTTCGAGCGGCGTTTGCCTTCTTCTGCGCCTCGTAACGGTACTTGCCCACGTCGAGGAACTTGCACACCGGCGGATCGGCGTTCGGGGAGACTTCGACGAGATCGAGACCGACCTCGGCTGCCTGCTCGATCGCCTGGCGCGTGTACATGACGCCCAGGTTCTCGCCCTCATGGTCGATAACGCGGACCTTGTCCGACTGGATCATGTTATTGTAGCGCGGTCCACTCTTGACCGGTGGCGTCATCATGCGCCGGGGTGGGGGTGCTATATGCGTTCTCCTGAGTCGTTACAGTCGACGTGGCTGGATTCGGCGGTCATTAATGCGATTCGTCCTCGCGCGCAAAGCGCGATTTCACGAGATTGCAGATGGAACGCCCCGACCGGAAAACCGGCCTTGCGCGCCATATAGGTATTCAGGCCGCTTTGCGCCAGAGCGGATAGCGTATCAACTGCCCGCGAGCAGGCACCAGCGCCTCGATCGCATCGGCCGGCTGAAGCGCGGACAGGATTGCCGGATCGGCCGCATTCATACCGCCGGTCAGTGCTCCGAAGGCCGGCAGGATCAGCCGTTTCTCGCTGCGCACCGCACAAGGGCGCGCAATCCGCCGCCCGCGCGCCTCGATCATCAGGCGCGGATGGAAGTGGCCCGAGACTTCCGCTTCGCATGTGCCCGGCAAAGCCTGGTGGCGCAGGGCAAGGCCTGCCAGCATCAGTTCCTCGACTCGGGTGCCACCTGCCTCGGCGCCCAGATGCGGGTCGTGATTGCCGGTGATCCATACCCAGTCGAGCGCGCGGGTCAGCGCGGCGAGCATCCCGGCGGCGTGCGGCTCCAGCCGGTCCGGTCCGGCGCTGTCGTGGAAATTGTCTCCCAGTGCGAAGACCCGCCGCGCGCCGGTGGTCCGCACTGCCGAGGCAAGCCGTTCCAGCGTCTCGCGGCTGTCGTAGGGGGGCAGCATCTGGCCGGTGCGGGCGAAGAAGCTGGCCTTCTCCAGATGGAGGTCGGCGACCAGCAGCGCCTGTTCGCGCGGCCAGTAAAGCGCGCAGGCACCCCGCATGGCGCCGTCCACCAGAACCATCTCCTGACCGCAGAACGAAAAGGGAACCATGGCTTTTCCTTGCCGCAGCTTGTCCGATTTGGCAAGCGCCGTGCGAAGCGAAGGGTGCCACGTTGCGGCAACCTGCCATGAGGACACGGATGACGGACTGGACCCCCTACACGACGCGCGCCAGCGACTGGTTCCGCACCTTGCGCGATCGCATTTGCGCTGAATTCGAGGCGATCGAGCGCGAGGGGGGCTCCGATGCGGTGTTCGGCTACACGCCCTGGCAGCGCGCCGCCGTGGAGGGTGCCGAAGACAAACAGGGCGGCGAAACCGGCGGTGGCACACGCGGGCTCATGAAAGGGCGTGTGTTCGAGAAGGTCGGCGTCAACATCTCGACCGTCTCGGGCGGATTGGCCAAGGACTTCGCCGCGACCATCAACGGGGCCTCGGCCGAGAACAACGGCTTCACCGCGACCGGTATCAGCCTCGTTGCGCACATGGCGAACCCGCATGTCCCGGCGGTTCACATGAACACGCGCTTCCTGACGACGACCAGGGCGTGGTTCGGCGGCGGCGCCGATCTCAACCCGCCATTGCCCTATGAGGAGGACACTGCCGAGTTCCATGCGGAATTCAAGGCCGCCTGCGACGCCCACGGCGCCGATTATTACGACCGCTTCAGGGCCTGGGCGGACGAGTATTTCTACATCCCTCACCGCAAGGTCCATCGCGGCGTCGGCGGCATCTTCTACGACCACCTCGAATGCGGCGACGAAGCCGCGTGGGAGGCGAACTTCGCCTTCACCAAGGCGGTGGGCGAGGCATTCCTTGCGGTGTTCCCCCGGCTGGTGCGCCGCCGCATGGGCATGGACTTCACCCCCGCCGACAAGGCGCAGCAGCTGGAATGGCGCGGGCGCTATGCCGAATTCAACCTCGTCTATGACCGGGGCACGCTGTTCGGCCTGAAGACCGGCGGCAATATCGACGCGATCCTGATGAGTCTGCCGCCCGAAGCGACCTGGAGCTGACGCAGCCGACCGGCGGAAAAGGCGTTGTGAGATCATGTCGTTGACCTCGCATGCCTCGCTCGACCGCCGATCGCTTGCCCTCGCGGCGCTGTCCACCGTGGTGGAGTGGTACGACTTCACGCTGTACCTCTACTTGGCGACGGTGCTGTCGCGGGTGTTCTTCCTTGGCGAAGGCGCGGTGCTGACGGCGCTGCTGGGCTTTGCCATGGCCTATCTGATGCGGCCGGTCGGGGCGATGGTGTTCGGCCACTTCGGCGATCGCCACGGGCGCCGCGCGACGCTGCTGGCCTCGATGACGCTGATGACGGCGGCGATGCTGGCGACCGCGTTGCTGCCGACGGCCGCGCAGGTCGGGTCGCTGGCGGGCGTCTTGCTGCTGGCCTTGCGCTGCGTGATGGGCTTTGCGGTGGGCGGCGAGTATACCGGCGTCGTCGCCTATCTTCTCGAAGGCGCGCCGCGCCATCGGCGGGGCTTCGTCACCTCGCTGGCGGCGGCGACCAGCGAGATCGGCGGCCTGCTCGCGGCGGGCATTTCCGCGCTGGTGGTCAGCCTGATGCCGACGCCGGTGCTCGATGGCTGGGGCTGGCGCATTCCGTTCCTGTTCGGCGCGGCGTTGGCAGGCGTGATCCTGCTCGCCCGCGCGGCGATGGACGAATCGCCTGAATTCGCCGAGCTGCAGGCGGCAGGGGCGCTGGCGAAGAACCCGCTGGGCGAGGCTCTCTCGCGCTATCGCCCCGGCGTGCTGCGCGGCTTCGCGATCTCGGCGCTGGGCTCGATCACGTACTACGTCGGGATCACCTATGTGCCGATCTACCTGACCTCCTCCGGCAGCCTGACCGAGGCCGAGGCGCTGCAACTCGCGACGATCGCGGCGCTGGCGGTGATCGTGGTGACGCCCTTTGTCGGCCTCCTGTCGGACCGTGTCGGGCGCCGCCCGGTGCTGGTGGGACTGGCGGTGCTTTCGGCAGCGTTGCCTTATGCGCTGTTCCGCCTGCTGGACGGCGCTTCCGATGGCGCCGCCCTTGCAGGCGCGGTGCTGCTGGCGATGCTGGCGGGCGGGGTGAGCGCCGTCGGCGCGGTGGCGACGGCCGAGCAGGTCCCCGCCGAAGGTCGCCTCAGCGGCCTTGCGCTGGGCGCGACCACAGCAACCGCGCTGTTCGGCGGCCTGACGCCGTGGCTCGCACAGCTGTTGACCGAGCGCACCGCATTATCGAGCGTGCCGGGGGTGATGATCGCGGTGGTGGCGATCTGCGTGCTGCCGGTGCTGCTCAGGCTGCCGGAGACGCGGCCCCGATAAGTCCGGGCGGGGTCAGGCGGCGCGGGGCGTTATGCGCTCAAGCTCGCCATCGAGACGGCGCTTGGCGGCGCGCAGTTCGTACTGGTCCTGCAGGCGCAGGAAGAAGCCTTCGGACATGCGGAAATAGCGGGTCAGCCGCAGGTCGAGTTCGCCGTCTATGCGGGTAGAGCCGTCGATCAGAGCGTCGAGGCGGGCGGGCTGGATTTCGATGGCGGCGGCAAGGTCTTCGGCGGCAATTTCGAGCGGTTCCATGAACTCGGTCAGCAGCATTTCACCGGCGTGCGGATTGGGCAGCCAGTCGGTGTCGGCATCAGTGGTAATCGACGATTTCGACATCGTGGGCATGTCCATCCTTCCAGACGAAACATATGCGCCATTGCCGATTAATGCGAATGGAATGTTGACCAGCGCGGTCTTTGGTGAGCGCTTCGAGGTGATTGCCGGGCGGGTTGCGCAAGTCTTCGAGCGTTTCGGCAGCGTCGATCAGGCGCAGCTTGGTGAGGGCACGGCTTTGAATATCGGCGGGCAGGGCGCGGCTGCATTTGCCTTGCCATATGCTTTCAGTCGACCGGTCGTGGAAGCTGGCGATCATCGGAAACTCATTACCGCGCTGGTGGCGTGATAATGCTGGTTAGCTCGTTGTTGAATCGCGAGCTATTTGTAATCCCTGAAATGCTATCGCAGTGGCACGGACCGCGCTTCGTCATTCCCGCGAAAACCGGCACCCATCTCCTGAAGGCGCCTGTCGCGCCCATGTCAGATGGATCCCCGCCTGCGCGGGAATGACGGAGAATGTGTGAGGTTCTTCCGCTTCGACGAAGCAACTACTTCCCGAACTTCCGCTGCGTCTTCCCGTACCGCATCTTTCGCGTGCCCGGCTTGCCCTCGTTAGAACGTCCCACCCTCGGCGCCTTATGTTCCGCCTCCGGCAAGCCAAGCTCGCTCTGCTCGAGCCGCCTGATCTCGTCGCGCAGCCTGCCGGCCTCCTCGAACTCGAGGTCTGCCGCTGCCGCGCGCATGCGCTTTTCGAGGTCCTCGATGTAGGCACGCAAGTTGTGGCCGACGAGGTTGTTGGTGCTGTCGTCCTCAAGGTCCACGATGACGCCGTCGCGGCTGGCGGTATCCGCCACGATGTCGGCGATGCGGCGCTTGATCGTCTGCGGGGTGATGCCGTTTTCGAGGTTGAACTGCTCTTGCCGGGCACGGCGGCGGTCGGTTTCGGCCATCGCGCGTTCCATCGAACCGGTTATCCGGTCGGCATAGAGGATCACCCGCCCGTCCACGTTGCGCGCGGCGCGGCCGATGGTCTGGATCAGCGAGGTTTCGCTGCGCAGGAACCCTTCCTTGTCCGCATCGAGGATGCAGACGAGGCCGCATTCGGGAATGTCGAGCCCCTCGCGCAGCAGGTTGATACCGATCAGCACGTCGTAGACGCCCATGCGCAAGTCCCGGATCAGTTCGATGCGCTCCAGCGTCTCGACGTCGCTATGCATGTAGCGCACGCGCACGCCCTGTTCGTGCATGAACTCGGTCAGATCTTCGGCCATGCGCTTGGTGAGGGTGGTGACGAGGGTGCGGTAGCCCTTGGCGGCCACTTCCTTGCACTGGGCGATGCAGTCCTGCACCTGATCCTCCACCGGGCGGATTTCCACCGGCGGGTCGATCAGGCCGGTCGGACGGATGACCTGCTCGGCGAAGACGCCGCCGGTCTGGTCCATCTCCCAGTGGCCGGGGGTGGCGGAAACCGCGAAGGTCTGCGGGCGCATCGCGTCCCACTCGTTGAAGCGCAGCGGGCGGTTGTCGATGCAACTGGGCAGGCGGAACCCGTATTCGGCCAGCGTGATCTTGCGGCGGTGGTCGCCCTTGGACATGGCGCCGATCTGCGGCACCGTCTGGTGGCTTTCGTCGACGAACAGCAGGGCGTTGTCCGGCAGGTACTCGAACAGGGTCGGCGGCGGCTCGCCGGGGATGCGCCCGGTCAGGAAGCGGCTGTAGTTCTCGATGCCGTTGCACGATCCGGTGGCGGCGATCATCTCCAGGTCGAAGTTGGTGCGCTGTTCAAGCCGCTGGGCTTCCAGCAGCTTGCCCTCGGCCTCCAGTTCCTTGAGCCGCTCGGTCAGCTCGAACCGGATCGCCTCGCTCGCCTGCCGCATCGTCGGCCCGGGCGTGACGTAGTGCGAGTTCGCATAGACGCGCACCTTTTCCAGCACCGCGCCCTTCTTGCCGGTGAGGGGATCGAATTCGGCGATCTCCTCGATCTCGTCGCCGAAGAAGCTGATGCGCCAGGCCACGTCCTCAAGGTGGCTGGGGAACAGCTCCAGATTGTCGCCGCGCACGCGGAAGTTGCCGCGCGCAAACGCCACGTCGTTGCGCTTGTACTGCAGGGCGACGAGCTTGCGGATGATCTCGGTCTGGTCCTGCGCCTTGCCGGTGACGAGGTCGAAGATCATCGCCGAGTACGTCTCGACCGAACCGATGCCATAGAGGCACGACACCGAGGCGACGATGATGACGTCGTCGCGCTCCAGCAGCGCGCGGGTGGCCGAGTGGCGCATCCGGTCGATCGCCTCGTTCACCGAGCTTTCCTTCTCGATGTAGGTGTCCGACCGGGGCACGTAGGCCTCGGGCTGGTAGTAGTCGTAGTAGGAGACGAAATATTCGACCGCGTTGTCCGGGAAGAAGTCCTTGAACTCGCCGTAGAGCTGGGCCGCTAGGATCTTGTTGGGGGCGAGGATCAGCGCGGGACGCTGCAGTTCCTCGATCACCTTGGCCATCGTGAAGGTCTTGCCCGAGCCGGTGACGCCCAGCAGCACCTGCGTCTTCTCGCCGTCGGCCGCGCTGGCGACGAGTTCGGCGATGGCGGTCGGCTGGTCGCCCGCCGGGGCATAGTCCGAGACGATCTTGAACGGCTTGCCCGGCATCGATTTCTCGGGCCGCTGCGGTTTGTGGGGGACGAAGTTCTCCGAAGTATCGGGTTCTTCGAGGCCGCGCCGGATGATGATCTCTGCCATGGCGGAACATATGGGGTATATCCGTTCCCGCGGCAACAGGGCGTTGGCGTTGGGGCAGGGCGGTGATAGCCCTCGGTGCATCTCAGGGAGAGGAGAAGGCCATGAAGGGCAGGATCATGATCGCGGCGCTGAGCATGATGACGGGCGCGCTGGTTCTGGGCGGCTGCGGATCGAAGGACGACGGCGAGCAGGCCGGGAGCGGCGGTGCACCGAAGTCGGCGGAGGAGGTGAAGCACGAGGCGGCCAAGCTCGATACTCCGCAGCCGGGCCAGTATCGGCAGACGGTGGAGATCACCCGTCTCGAAGTGCCGGGCATGCCGAAGGAAGCCGCCGAACAGATGAAGTCGATGATGGCGGCCAAGCAGGAAAGCACCATCTGCCTGACCAGGGCGGACGCCGAAAAAGGCTATCGCGACATGTTCAGGGGTGTGGGCAAGGGGAACGAGTGCTCCTATTCGAAGTTCGACGTTGATGGCGGCAGGCTCGATGCCCAGATGGATTGCCAGTCCGCCGGTGATGGCAAATCGACGATGACGCTTAATGGCACGGTCAGGCGCGATGGTTCAGATGTCACGGTCGACATGGATACCACCGGCGGACCTGCGCCCACGGGTTCAATGAAGATGACGATTCACCTGACCACCACTCGCCTCGGCGACTGCAAGACATGATGGGGTAACGCGAAGAGAGCGATGGATCCGCTGAACGAGGAACAGGAACGCTTCGCAGGATCCCTGCGCGCCGCGATCGCGCGGCGCGCCGCCTTCGCGCGCGAGCAGCACCCCGAGGGGGTCGGCAAGCCGCCGCTCGAACTGCTGTGGGCGGAACTGCGCTCGCTCTATCGGGGCGGCCACAAGGTGCGGTTCACGGGGCAGCGGGTGCAGCCGGCAGTCAGCCCGATGCCGGTCATGCTGCTGCCCGGCTTCGGCGCGCATCCCAAGCGGATGAAGCCGATGGCCGACGCGCTCTCCGCCGCGGGGCACCATGTCCACCAGTGGGGCCTGGGCCTCAACCTCGGGCCGAACGAGCGCAATTTCTCCTACCTCATGCGCCGGGTGGCGATCATCGCGCGGGAGAACTGGCACCCGGTGGCGCTGGTCGGCTGGTCGCTCGGCGGCCTCTTCGCGCGCGAGATCGCCCGGCGCGAGCCGCATCTGGTGGCCAAGGTCATTACCATGGGCACGCCCTTTTCGGGCGATCCGCGGGCCAACAATGCGTGGAAGGCCTATCAGGTGGTGACCGGCCATTCGGTGGACAGCCCGCCGATCGACTGCGATTTCTCGGAGAAACCCGCCGTACCGACGATCGCCCTATGGAGCCCGCGCGACGGCATCATCCAGCCCCGCGCCGCTGCGGGCTGGCCGCACGAGCGCGATCGTGCGGTGGCGATCCGCTGCAGTCACCTCGACTTTTCGAGTTCGCCCAAGGTAGTGGCCGAAGTCCTGCGGCAACTGGATGTGCGGGAGTAGGGGCGGCGAACTGCCATTGCAAAAATCAGACCGCCATCCCGGCAAGGCCGGGACCGCTCTCGTCCTGTCGCGACCTCTCGGCTAGATTGGGAAAAAGCTACCGCAGCTCTGCCGAGAGTGCACATCATGGTCATAGCGGTCCCAGCTTTCGCTGGGATGACGATGGTGTTTGAATGACGGATTTGGGTGGATTTCTGCCGTTCAACGTTGCGTTTACGAAGCCTTTGGCGGAACCGAAAATTGGTGCTTGTCGAATATTTCAACAATCGGCCAGCTATCTCCCTCGTTCCATATCGACACCCAATTGTCTGGGTGCACATCGATGGAATGAGGGTGTCCATCGTCAAGGGTGACAACGGCTTCCCCACCGGGAGGGACTTCATATTGGTCGCAGATTGGTTCGATAAAAATCGTGAGTGACGTCTCAAGATAGTTTCGGATCGGCAAGCGCATCGGGTGGCATCTTTTTCAGTGTGAAGCCCACCTTATCCATCCGAGCTACCGTCTGCTATGGGGAGCTTACGGTTCATCCGGATTCCAGCGTGATAGAGTGGCTAGCTGCCGTACGTCGGGTGCAGGTCTACCCATAATACCACGTCATGGCAGGCCTTCTCACCGACAGCCTTCGCATAGCTTTCTGCCTCGTCCCAGTCCGCTTGATGCTTTAATTTGGCGTCGGGGTGCCACCGAGTGATGGCAGTGCCAACCGGCACGGCGTCGGTTTCGCTGTTTATCACGACAAATCTCAGAAACGGCTCAGCAAATCCATCGACCCGGGCGCTCTGAAACAAACCACAGATAGCCCGAGCACCTACGATATATGAGCATTCTCCCGAAAGCATTGCTCTTGCCGTTGCGCCAATCTGGGCGCGACATTGCTCTATCTCGATAGCGTTGAGGCTCATGCCTAGTGTTTAACCGCACAAATCTATGTCGGCTATGGGGCGCTTGCCGAAGGTCGGCTTTCCTACACAACGGGCACTCCGATACACTGCGCTCATGACCGTCCGTCGCTCAACTCCCACCACAAGGTTACACCGCAAGGTGACACCTCACTCGCACAAGGTGACACATCGCACGCAAAATGTGTCACCTTGCGGCTCTAAGGTGACACCTTTTCTCTCTGGACCGTGTCAACCGTGTAAACCCTGTTACCTTGCGCGGGCTCTCACCCCACCGGAGCACGGCGGCGATAGCTCAGCGCCTCGGCGAGATGAATGCGGGTGACCTGACCCGCCCCCGCCAGATCGGCGATCGTGCGGCTGGTGCGCAGGATGCGGGTGTAGCCGCGCGCGGAGAGGCGCATCGTTTCGGCGGCCTGCATCAGCAGGCGGCGTCCGGCCTCGTCCGGGGTGGCGTGGGCTTCCAGCAGGTCGCCGTCGAGTTCGGCATTGGTGCGCGCCTTGGTGCCGTTCAGTCGCTCCGCCTGAATCTCGCGCGCCTGAGCCACCCGGGCGGCGACCTGCACGCTGCCTTCGCTTGGTGGCGGGAGGGCGAGATCGACGGCGCGGACGGGATCTACCTCGACGTGAAGATCGATCCGGTCGAGCAGCGGCCCGGAAACCTTGCTCTGGTAATCCGCCCCGCAGCGCGGCGCGCGGCTGCAGGCAAGGGCGGGGTCGCCCATGTAGCCGCACCGGCATGGGTTCATCGCCGCGATCAACTGGACTCGTGCGGGATACGTGAGATGGGCATTGGCGCGAGCGACGGTGACTTCGCCGCTTTCCAGCGGCTGGCGCAGCGAATCGAGGGCCTGCCGCTGAAATTCGGGCAGTTCGTCGAGGAACAGGACGCCGAGGTGCGCCATCGAAACTTCACCCGGCCGCACCTTGATCCCGCCACCGGTCAGAGCGGCGATCGAGGCGGAGTGATGCGGCGCGCGAAACGGCCGGGCACGGCTGATCCGCCCGCCCTCCAGCGTGCCCGCTACCGAGGCGACCATCGATACCTCCAGCGCTTCGGCCGGGGTGAGTTCGGGCAAGACGCCGGGCAGGCACGATGCGAGCAGCGACTTGCCCGCACCCGGTGGCCCGACCATCAACAGGTTGTGCGCGCCCGCAGCCGCGATCTCTAGTGCGCGGCGGGCGGTTTCCTGTCCCTTGACCTGCCGGAGATCGGGGCCGCCTGCCCGCGTTTCGACCTCGCCCAGCGGTGGCGTCTGCAGCACTTGGATGCCGCGCAAGTGGTTGAGCAGGCTGATGAGGTTGGGCGCCGCGACGACCGGCACCCCGCTGGCCCAGCGCGCTTCCGAGCCTTGCGAGGCCGGGCAGATCAGGCCCTTCTCGTGCTCGCTGGCGTGGATCGCCGCCAGCAATACGCCGGGAGAGGGGATCACCCGGCCATCGAGCGCGAGTTCGCCCACCGCCACGAAATCGCCCAGTTGCTCGGCATCGACCACGCCCATCGCCGCCAGCAGCGCCAGCGCTACCGGCAGGTCGAAGTGCGAGCCTTCCTTGGGCAGGTCGGCGGGGGAGAGGTTGACGATGATCCGCTTGGGCGGCAGCGCCAACCCCATCGCCGTCAGCGCTGCGCTCACCCGCTGGGTGCTTTCGCGCACCGCCTTGTCGGGCAGGCCGACGAGCGTGAAGCCCGGCATGCCCGGCGCGATCTGGCACTGGACCTCGACGGCACGCGCCTCGAGCCCGAGGTACGCGACGGTCGAGACGATGGCGACCAAGGGAAGGGCCTTTCTGCAAGAATTGCGAAGAAGACCTCGTCTAGTAAGGCCAGCTCGCCGCGGCGCCATGTTCAAAAATATACCTTACAGCACTTTAACCGGACCCGTGAAGAAGAGGGTAAGGGTGTTCCCGGCATAGACTTGTGATGCGCTCGCTTTCCGCAAGTCTTGCTCTGGTCGCCCTTTTCGCCGTGTCCCCCCTGTCGGCGCAGGTGATCGAGTACGAGACTGTCGACGAGGTCACCGATTCCGTCGTTACCGGGGGCGAGCGCACCCTTTTCACTACCGCGATCGAAGCGCCTGCGATTCCGCAAGGTCCGGCCTACGGTCCGTTCCGCGTGCTGGACGAGGGCCGGGCGGCGCTGGTCGATGTCACCGACGCGCGCACGCCCGGGCAGTTCACCGCGATGCTGCGCGACCATCCCGGAATTGCCACGATCGAGATGATCGACTGCCCCGGCACCGAAGACGACCTCGCCAACCTGCAGGTCGGCCAGATGATTCGCCGCAGCGGCATCGTCACCCATGTTCCGGCGGGAGGGTCGGTGCGTTCGGGCGGGGTAGAACTGTTCCTGGCGGGCGCACGGCGCTACGCCGATCCAGGCTCCGAGTTCGCGGTGCATTCCTGGCAGGACGACACCGGGCTCGAGCCCTCGGACTATGCCGCCAATGCCCCCGAGAATCGCCGCTACATCGACTACTACCGCGCCATGGGCATGAATGCGGCCGAGGCGCAGGCGTTCTATGCCATGACCAATTCGGTGCCCTTCGCTTCGGCGCGCTGGCTCGATGCGGGAGAGATGAGTGCATGGGTGCAACTCGACGAGGTGAAAGTGGACGTGAGCCCGCGTTTTCAGTTCGTCCAGCTTGCGGCTGTTGTTGACTCAATCCCGTCGTTCCAGTAACGGCGGCCAACGATTTCCATGGTCGTCCGGTTTGGGCGGCCCTTTTTGTTAGATTTTCGAGGACTGACATGAAGCGCACTTTCCAGCCGAGCAACCTTGTTCGCGCCCGTCGTCACGGCTTCCGTGCCCGCACCGCGACCGTCGGTGGCCGCAAGGTTCTGCGCGCGCGTCGCGCTCGCGGCCGCGCCAAGCTCTCGGCCTAATCCGCCGGGATCGGCAGGGGCGCAAAGCTCCTGCCATAAGCGGCGCCAGCCCACGCTCTCGCCTTGCGCGAGGGCATGGGCTGGCGCCGTTTTGTTTTGGCGCGAATCGCCATGTCCCGACGTTCGAGCTGTCATGAAGCAGGCTGACGCCTACACGGTCCTGAGCCGTCGTTCGGACTTTCTCGCCGCCAATCGCGGCCTGCGAGTCGCGCGTCCCGGTTTCGTGCTGCTGGCCAACCGCAATGACGGGCTGGGACGGCGCGCCGGGATCACGGTGACCAAGAAGATCGGCAATGCCGTCGTGCGCAACCGCATGAAACGGCGTTTCCGCGCCTTGCTGCGCGAACTGCTCCCCGAGCATGGCTTGGCTGACACCGACCACGTCCTGATCGGCCGCGAAGGCGGGGTCGAGCGCGACTTCGAAAAGCTGCGCGTCGAACTCGTCGCCGCGCTGGGACGGGCGCGGGACGGCAAGGGGGACGCCCCTCGCCAGCCGAATCGCAGGCGCGGTCCTCGCAAATGACCAAGATTCTCGCCTTCCTCGTCTCGCTTCCGGGGCTGGCGATCATCGGTGTTGCGCGATTGTGGCAACTCGGTCCTTCGGCGATCATGCCGCCCACCTGCCGCTACTCTCCCTCCTGTTCGCAGTACGCGATTATCGCGGTTCGCAAGCATGGTGCGATCAAGGGTGGATTGCTGGCGCTGTGGCGTCTATTGCGCTGCAATCCTTGGGGTGGGCACGGGCACGATCCCGTGCCGGACTGAACCTTAGATACTGGCGAAGTGATGCCGGCGGCCCCACATGGCCGCCGCCGAGACGAAGATACGGGCAGGAAACAGGCTTTCGTGGAAAACCAGCGTAACATCATCCTTGCGGTCGTACTGACCGCGCTCGTGCTCTTCGGCTGGGAGGCCGGGGTCGGCTATTTCTATCCGCAGGCCAAGACCCCGACGCAGATCGTCGAGTCCGGCGGCGCCAAGAACGCCTCCAGTCCCACCAAGCCGACGCGCGAAGGTGGCCTGATGGATGCCGCCGACCGCACGCTGGAAGCTACCGACCTCAAGACCGAGCTGGCTGCTCCGGGCCGCGTGAAGATTTCCGCGCCCGGCCTCTCGGGCTCGATCAACCTGACCGGTGCGATCGTCGACGACCTCGTGATCAATCGCCACCGCGAGACGGTCGAGAAGAATTCCGGCCCGGTCCGCATCTTCTCGCCCGCGGGGACTCCCGCGCAGCAGTTTGCACAGGTCGGCTGGCTGGGTGAGGGCGGCGTCGCCGCGCCGACTGCCTCGACCGTCTGGACCGCGCCCGCGAACGCCACGCTGACCCCGACCACCCCGGTGACCCTGACTTGGGCGAACCCCACCGGCCAGCGCTTCGCGATCACGTACTCGATCGACCAGAACTACATGATCACCGCGCAGCAGACCGTCGAGAACGCGGGCGGCGGCGCGGTTTCGGTCAAGCCCTTCGCGCTTGTCAACCGCACCGAGAAGACCGCAAGCCTCGATACCTGGAACGTCCATTCGGGGCCGATCGGCGCCTTCGACGGTTCGGTGACCTTCGGCACCAACTACAAGGACGTGGCCGAAGCCGGCACCGTCAACGAAGCGGGCCGCACCGACTGGATCGGCTTCACCGACATCTACTGGATGTCGGCCCTCATTCCCGTGGGCGCGAAGGCGGAGAGCACGTTCCGTTCGCTCGGCAACCAGATCTTCCGCGCCGACGTGGTATACGATCAGGCAGTGATCCAGCCGCGCACGCGCCAGAGCGTGACGACCAAGATCTTCGCGGGCGCCAAGGAGCACAAGGTGCTTGACGCCTACGAGGCGCAGGGCATCGCCAACTTCGGCCTCGCGATCGACTGGGGCTGGTTCCGCTGGTTCGAGAAGCCGATCTTCTGGCTGCTCACCAAGCTGTTCAGCCTTGTCGGCAACTTCGGCGTCGCCATCATCCTGCTGACCCTCATCGTGCGCGGCATGATGTTCCCGGTCGCCCAGCGCCAGTTCGCCTCGATGGCGGCGATGCGCGCGATCCAGCCGAAGATGAAGGCGATCCAGGAGCGCTACAAGGACGACAAGCAGAAGCAGCAGCAGGAGATCATGGCCCTCTACAAGCAGGAGAAGGTCAATCCCCTCGCAGGCTGTCTGCCGATGTTCCTGCAGATCCCGGTGTTCTTCGCGCTCTATAAGACGCTGATCCTGGCCATCGAGATGCGCCACCAGCCCTTCGTGCTGTGGATCAAGGACCTTTCGGCTCCGGATCCGCTGCACATCCTGAACCTGTTTGGCCTGCTGCCGTTCGATCCGCCCAGCTTCCTGGCGATCGGCCTGCTCGCCCTGCTGCTCGGCGCGACGATGTACCTGCAGTTCCAGCTCAACCCGGCCCAGATGGACCCGGCGCAGCAGCAGGTGTTCAAGCTGATGCCGTGGTTCATGATGTTCGTGATGGCGCCCTTCGCCTCGGGCCTGCTGGTCTACTGGATCACCTCCAACATCCTGACCATCGCGCAGCAGAAGTTCCTCTACAGCCGCCATCCGCAGCTCAAGGCGCAAGCCGAGAAGGACGCGGCCGACAAGGCACGCGCGGCGGCCCGTACAAAGTGAGTGATGATCGCGTGAATGAAGAAATGGCAGAACTGACGGAGCGCGCGCGCAAGCTGTTCTCGGGACCGGTGACGTTCCTGAAGTCGGCACCGTCGCTCCAGTTCCTGCCCGATCCCGATGCGCCGGAGATCGCCTTTGCGGGCCGGTCGAACGTGGGCAAGTCCTCGCTGCTGAACGCACTGGTGGGCCGCAAGGCGATCGCGCGTACTTCGGTGACGCCGGGCCGCACGCAGGAGCTGAACTTTTTCGACGTGGCCGAACCGCTCAAGTTCCGCCTCGTCGACATGCCGGGCTACGGCTTCGCCAAGGCGCCGCCCAAGGTTGTCGAGACCTGGCGCCGTCTGGTGCGCGACTACCTGCGTGGCCGTGTGGAACTCAAGCGCACGCTGGTGCTGATCGATTCGCGCCACGGCGTGAAGCAGGTCGATCTCGACATGATGGAGATGCTGGATCAGGCGGCGGTGGGCTATCGCCTCGTCCTGACCAAGGCGGACAAGATCAAGGCCAGCGAACTGGAAGCGGTCCACGCCGCCACCATCGCCGAGGCGCGCAAGCATCCCGCCGCGTTCCCGGTGGTCCACGTCACCAGTTCCGAAAAGGGTCTCGGGATCGAGGAACTGCGCGCTGCCGTGCTGGGCGATTCGGAACTCTGAACCACTTCCGCGTGCGGCGGGGGCTTCGACAAGCTCAGCCTGAGCGAGGTTGGGAAGTCCGGGGTGGGATTGGGGAGTGCCCAATCGTCATCCCGGCGAATGCCGTGATCGCTGGCAAAGCTGCTCGACCTAGACATGTCGCGCAGCGCCGCAGTGGCCCATCGCAAGCTATCGCCTCAAGAGTACCCAGCGGTCCCGGATCAGGTCCGGGACGACGCAAGCGCCGGCCGCGTAGCGTTGCGGAAATCATCCTTTCATCATTCGAGTCCACAATCGAGACCGTGTCTCTGTTTGTGACATTTGCATGACGGCGCGCCGTCCCCTATGGGGCGCAGCTTCACGCGTCGAGGGATGAAAGGAATCTCGCCCATATGCGCCAGATTGCCGTTCTTCCTTACCGCACCGTCGGTCCCGCCGTCGACGCGCCCATCCAGATACTGCTCATCACTTCGCGCAGCACTCGTCGCTGGGTGATTCCCAAGGGCGGGCTGATGAAGGGCCTGCAACCGCACGCCGCCGCCTCGAAGGAAGCGGAAGAGGAAGCAGGCGTGCTGGGCGCGACCTGTCCAGTGCCGCTGGGCTCCTACCGCTACCGTAAGCAGCGCAATTCGGGCGCTTCGGTATGGGCGGACGTCGATGTCTATCCGTTCGCGGTCACCGACGAGCTTTCCACATGGGACGAGCAGCACCAGCGCGAACGGCGCTGGTTCTCGCTGGAGGAAGCGGCTAGGGCGGTCGACGAAGAGGACCTTCGCGCCCTCATACGTTCCTTCGGCGCACGTGAATTCCGCGCCGCCGCCAGTCCCGCGCGCTTCCTGGGCGCAGCCGTGGACACGGTGGCAAGCAAGACAGGGGTCAATGCCATGTTCGCCTGGTTCCAGAAGCTGCTGCCCGAGCAGGGCAACTTCTTCGACCTGTTCGAGAAGCAGGCCGCCACGCTGGTGGCGGGCGCCGATGCACTCGCCCGCCTCGCGCAGGGTGGTCCGGGCCGCGCCCAGCACATCCGCGAGATCGCCGAGCGCGAGCACGACGCCGACGACATCACCCGCGAAGTGCTGCAGACGGTGCGTCGCAGCTTCCTGACGCCGTTTGATCGCTCGGCCATCACCAGCCTCATCAACACGATGGACGATGCCATCGACGAGATGCAGCAGACGGCGAACGCCTGTGATCTCTACGAGGTAAGCGAGTTCGAGCCCGAGATGATCGACATGGCCGCGATCATCGTCGATGCCGCGCGCCTGACCGCCGAGGCGATCCCGCTGCTGCGCAAGATCGGCGACAACGGCCACCGCCTCCACGAACTGACCGAGCGCCTCGTGCGCATGGAAGGCCACGCCGACGAGATCCACGCGGCCGGGCTCAAGCGCCTGTTCAAGGCGGACCTGACCAACCCGATGCACTTCTTTGTGCGGCAGGAGATGTTCAAGCGCCTCGAGCGCGTGGTCGATCGTTTCGAGGACCTCGCGAACGAGATCGACGGGCTGGTCATCGACCACTCGTAAAGGCCCGACCATGGACCACAGCCTTGCCCTGCCGCTGCTGATCGGCCTCGTCGCGCTCGCGCTGGCGTTCGACTTCCTCAACGGGCTGCACGATGCCGCCAATGCCATCGCGACGGTGGTGGCGACGCGGCTGCTCTCGCCGGTCTTCGCGGTGCTGTTCGCCGCCGCCGGCAACTTCCTCGCCTACTTCTTCGTCGGCCTCCACGTCGCCGAGACGGTGGGCAAGGGCATCATCAACGTCGATGCCGTCACCCCGGCCGTGGTGTTCGGTGCCTTGGTGGGGGCGATGTTCTGGAACGTCCTGACCTGGATCAAGGGCATCCCTTCCAGTTCCAGCCACGCGCTGATCGGCGGGTTGCTGGGCGCCGGCATGGCGCACGGCGGCTTCGCGGTGGTCGAAAGCTCGGGCACGGTGAAGACCATCGCCGCGATCTTCGTCTCCCCGGTGCTCGGCTTCGTCATCGCGATGGCGCTGATGCTGCTGACCAGCTGGCTGTTCAAGGGCACGTCCCCACGCCAGTCGAACGGCATCTTCAAGAGCCTCCACCTGCTCTCCAGCGCGGCCTACTCGATCAGCCATGGCGGCAACGATGCGCAGAAGACGATGGGCATCATCGCCGTGCTGCTCTACTCGACCGGGCACATGTCCGGGGGCTTCCATGTGCCGCACTGGGTGGTGCTGTCGTGCTACCTGGCGATTTCGCTGGGCACGCTTTCGGGCGGTTGGAAGATCATCAAGACGATGGGCTCCAAGCTGACCAAGCTCAATCACCACTCGGGGTTCTGTGCTTCCACGGCGGGCTCCATCGTGGTGTTCGGGGCGTCGGCGCTGGGCATTCCGGTCTCGACTACGCACGCCATCACCGGCTCGATCGTCGGCACCGGCGCGGCGCGGCGGTCGAGTGCGGTGCGCTGGTCGGTGGCGAGCCGGGTCATCGTGGCATGGTTCGTGACCATCCCCGCCAGCGCGGCGGTGGGTGCGCTGTTCTACATGATCACGCGGGCGTTCTGAGGGCGGGCTGATACCCACCCCGTCCGGCTAGGCAGGCAAGCTGCCAAGCCTTCCGGCCCTCCCGCATGCGGGAGGGCTTTGCGCATCTTCTCCCCTCCCGCTTGCGGGAGGGGCTGGGGGTGGGCCTTTTCTTCACCTCGACACAGCGCCCCCCAGCCACTAGGCCGCTTGTTCAGCCATCCCGAGGAACGCCGTCCCGTGAAGCTCATCATCGGCAACAAGAACTATTCCAGCTGGTCGCTGCGCGGCTGGCTTGCCTGCAAACAGTCGGGCCTGCATTTCGACGAGATCACCGTCCCCCTGTTCGGCGAGGAATGGGAAGCCTTCAAGAAGTCCTCCGACGACCTTGCCCCCAGCCACGGCAAAGTGCCGATCCTGTGGGATGGCGAGGCGGTGGTGTGGGATTCGCTCGCCATCGCCGACTACCTTGCGGACAAGGTTGGCCGCGATCGCTTCTGGCCCAAGCAGGACGCCGCCCGCGCCATGGCGCGATCGATGGTGGCGGAGATGCACTCCGGCTACCTGTCGCTGCGCCGCAATTGCCCGATGAACATCCGCTCGCGCGTCGAACTGCCGGGGCTGGAGGACGAGACCCGCACCGACATCGTGCGCATCCTCACCCTCTGGGCCGAGGCGCGGGCGCGGTTCGGCAAGGGCGGTCCGTTCCTGTTCGGCACCTTCGGCGCGGCGGACGTGTTCTACGCCCCCGTCGTCAGCCGCTTCCTGACGTACGGCATCGGCGTGCCCGGCTTCGCGCAGGCCTACATGCAGGCGGTGTGGGAGCACGAATGGATGCAGGCCTGGATCGCCGCCGCCGAGGCGGAGGACTGGGTCATCGAACAGTACGAGCACCCGGTGGCCTGATGATGCGCAAAATTCTCCTTCTCCTCGCCGCGCTTGCGACGATCGTATCCAGCCCGGCCTTCGCCTGGGGTGCGATGGGGCACCGAACCGTGGCGGGCATCGCCATGGCCAACGTTCGCCCTGCCACCCGCGTCGCCATCCGCAAGCTGCTCGCCCACGAGCGCGAGATGGACACGCCCAAGTGCTCGATGCGCACGATCGAGGACGCTGCGACCTGGCCCGACTGCATCAAGGGCGAGCGTTGGCGCTGGGCCCACCAGAATTCTTGGCACTACCACGACCAGCCGGTCTGCGGGACTTTCGACCTCAAGCAACTGTGCCGCGACGGCATGTGCGCCACCGCGCAGATCGAGCGCGACGAGAAGCTGCTGGCCAACCACAAGCTGGCGCCGGTGCTGCGGCTCGAAGCGCTGGTCTTCCTCGTCCACTTCGTCGGCGACATTCACCAGCCGCTGCATATCGGCGAGAACGAGGACCAGGGCGGCAACGCGGTGAAGGCCGATTACGGCGACGCGCCGGGCCGCAACCTGCACTCGATCTGGGACACGACGCTGGCCGAGCGCGCGATCACCTCCGCCCGTCGGCCGCTGGTGCGCGTCTACAGCGCGGCCGAAAAGGCGCGGCTGGCGACCGGCACGCTGGAAGACTGGACCCGCGAGAGCTACGAGATCAGCCGCGACGTGCTCTATCCGCTGGCGTTCGGCGGCAAGCTACCCTGTGACGTCAAGGAGTCGCAGAAGATCGTCTGGACCAACGCTGCGATCGAACAGACGATTCCGATCGTCGATGAACGCATCGAGCGGGCGGGGCTGCGTCTGGCACAGATGCTCGACAAGGCGCTGGCATAATGGCGTCGTCCCGGACCTGATCCGGGACCGCTGGCCGTGAACAGCCCATCTTGCGGCGCCGGCAGCGAGGTTGTGCCTAAAGACAGCCACCGGTCCCGGATCAAGTCCGGGACGACGAATGGAGCAGCCGTGTCCAAGTCTCCCTCTCACACCCGGGCCTTTCTGCTGCTCGGCCTCGTGATGCTGTTCTGGGCTGGCAATTCGATCACCGGCCGCGCGGTGCGGGACGACATTCCGCCGTTCACGCTCGCGTTCGGGCGCTGGCTCATCGCGGTGCTGATCCTGCTGCCGTTCGCGGCGCGGCAGGCCTGGGCCGAGCGCGCGGCGATAGTCGCGGGATGGCGCTGGATCGCGGCGCTGGGATTCCTCGGCATCGTCTGCTTCAATTCGTTCGTCTATTCCGGGCTTCATCATACGAGCGCGGCCAATGCCCTGCTGCTGCAGGCGTCGATTCCGGCTCTGGTACTGGTGCTCGATCGCATGATCTTCGGAACGCGGGCGGGGGTGCTGCACCAGGCGGGCGTCGCACTGTCCACCATCGGGGTCGTCGCCATCGTGTTCCGGGGTGACGTATCCGCGCTCGCGACATTGCGGCTTGGCATCGGCGATGCGCTGGTGCTGTGCGGCGTCGTGGTATGGGGGCTCTACACCGTGCTCTTGCGTAAGCGGCCGCCGATCGCGCCGGCGAGCTTCCTGCTCATGGTCTTCCTGATCGGCGCGGTCGTCATGGCGCCGCTGGCAGCTTGGGAAGCGGCGCAGGGGCTTACAGTCGCCTGGAGGCCGAAGGTGCTTGCGGCCTTCCTCTACGTCGGCATTTTCCCGTCGGTGCTGGCCTACTTCATCTACAACGCCGCTACCGTGCAACTGGGCGCGGCGCGGGCCGGGCAGGCGATCACGCTGATGCCGCTGTTCGGTGCACTGCTCTCCGCGCTGCTGCTGGGCGAGCGGCTGGAAGGCTACCACTTCTTCGGCATGGCGTTGATCCTCGCGGGGATCGTGCTGTCGGCTGCGGAACTGATGCGCAGGCGTTCCGTCTGAGGCGGCTCAGCCGAGGCGTTGGCGCATCCCTTCCGCCATGCCAGCCAGTGCCTCGCGGCGGGGACGGGCGCGGAGCGCATCGAACATGGTGCGGTAATGCGCGTGCGGCACGAAGGTCGGTCCCTCGCGCACGTTGTCGAGGGCTAGGCGCGCGACTTCGGCCGGGCTTTGCAGGTTGGCGATGCCCTCCATCCCGGCGGTCGCCTCGGTTTCGGTAGCACCCGGGCAGAGCGTCAGCACGTCCACGCCGGTGCCCTGCATCTCTCCCCAGAGCGCCTCGCCCAGCGCCACGACCAGTGCCTTGGTGGCGGAGTATGCGGCCGAGTACGGGCAGCCGATCAGGCCCTCGACCGAGGCGGTGAAGATCAGACCTCCGCTCGCCCGTGCCTTGAGGCGGGGGATCAGTCCGTGGGCCAGCTGCATCGGCGCGTGGCAGTTGACGGTGAGCATCCGCGCCATCGCGGCTGGGTCCTGCGCCTCGAACGCGCCCTTGATGTTGAAGCCGGCATTGCTGACGACGAGGCCGATGTCGGTGCCCTCGGTCGCCTCGAGTATCCGCGCGGGAGTCGCCGGGTCACCGAGGTCCGCACCGAGCACGGTGGTCCGGGTGCCGTGCGAGGACGCCAGCCGCTCCGCCAGCGCATCGAGCCGGTCGGTCCGGCGCGCGGTGAGGACGAGGTGGAAGCCCCGGTCGGCTAGTTCCTCGGCGAAGGCGAGGCCGATCCCTGAGGAAGCGCCCGTCACCAGCGCGGTGGGGCCGTAAGTCTCGCGGAATCGGTCGGTCATGCTCTGGTCCTCTCAAGGGGAAAGAAGACCCAAGCCTCAGGCCGGTGTCCAGTTTCCCCGGGGCAACATCGCCGGGACGGACCGCTCTAAGTCAATTGTTTATCGCATTTTCCGAGTCATCAGGTGTTTCCACCTGATTAGAAAATGCTTCAGGCGACGGTGAGGAACAGCCCCGCCAGCGCCGCGCTCATCAGGTTCGACAGGCTGCCCGCCGCCAGCGCGCGGATGCCCAGCTTCGCGATGATCGGGCGCTGGTTGGGGGCAAGTCCGCCGGTCACGGCCATCTGGATCGCGATCGAGGAGAAGTTGGCGAAGCCGCACAGCGCGAACGTCACCACCGCTACCGTGCGGGGCGAAAGCAGGCCGTCCTTGCCCAGTTCGATGAACGAGACGAATTCGTTGAGCACGATCTTGGTGCCGAACAGGCCGCCTGCGTGCAGCGCCTCGGTCCAGTCGGGGGTCGCCAGCAGGTAGAAGATCGGCGCGAAGATATAGCCCAGCAGCGACTGGAACGTCACCCCCTGGAAGCCGAAGAGCCCCGCCGCCCAGCCGACGAAGCCGTTGGCGAGCGCGATCAGCGCCACGAATGCGAGAACCATCGCGCCCACCGCGACCGCCAGCTTCACGCCGGTCTGCGCGCCCTGCGATGCGGCCATGATGATGTTGGCGGGCTTTTCCTCCTCGTGCTCGACGGCTTCGGGCTCGTCGACGTGGACGCCGGGGAGATGGGTGACGTCGGCGCGGTTCATCGCGGCGGCGGCGGCACCGGCAGGCGGCAGGGTGCTCTCATGGACCTCGGCGTCCGACACGGTGCCGGGCCGCGGATCGGGCATGATCATCTTGGCCATGAAGATGCCGCCCGGTGCCGACATGAAGGCGGCGGCGACGAGGTAGTCGATGCGGATGCCCATCGAGGCATAGGCGGCCAGGATCGTGCCCGCCACGCCTGCCAGGCCCACCGTCATCACGCAGAACAGCTGCGAGGGGTTCAGCGAGGCGAGGTAGGGGCGGATCACCAGCGGCGCCTCGCTCTGGCCCACGAAGATGTTGGAGGCCGCGCAAAGGCTTTCGACCTTGCTGATCCCGGTCACCTTCTCCAGCGCGCCGCCCAGCCAGCGCACCACCAGCGGCATGATCTTCAGGTAGTAGAGGATCGAGATCAGCGAGGCGAAAAAGATGATCACCGGCAGCGCCGCGATGGCGAAGCTGGTGCCGCCGATTTCCGGCGAGGCGAGCGGGCCGAACAGGAAGGTCACGCCTTCATGGGCGTAGCTCAGCAGCCCCTCGACGCCCGAGGCGGCGCCGCGCAGCATGCGGTTGCCGAACGGCACGTAGAGCACCAGCGCGGCAAGGCCCGCCTGCAGCGCGAAGGCCGCGCAGACGACGCGCGGGCGGATCGCCTTGCGGTCGGTCGAGAGCAGGAAGGCTGCCGCCATGATGAGAACGATGCCGATCAGGCTGTAGGCGACATGCATCGAGGCGCTTGGCTCCGGGAGAGGAAGGGGGGAAACAGCCGCCGACCCTAGAGGCGCGAGGGACGCAGGGCTAGAGGGTTTCGCGGCAGGTGTCCCGCAAGGTGACAGGTTTACACGGTTTACACTGTCCAGGGCGAAGAAGGTGTCACCTTGCGACGGGGCAGGGGCGTGATTGGCGCAAATGCGTAAGTGCGGGTGTCACCTTGTGCGTGAAAAGTGTCACCTTGGGGCAGCGATGTGTCACCTTGCAGGGCATCGGGTGTAACCTTGTGGCCGGGGGACGGGCGACGGGAAGAGTACGCGGCGGCGCCCTTGTAGGAAAGTTACCCGGCCTGCCGCTTCATCTCCAGATAGGCTGCTTCGCGCGCTTCGGCGTCCAGCGAGAGGAGGTAGCGACTGGCCTCCTTGTAGGTCAGGAACGGTTTGCCGTCGGCGACGATCGGCTCGGTGCGGCCGTTGTAGAGGCGGCGCAGCAGGCGGCTCTGGGGGCGGGTGAGGGCATTGTCTTCGTCTTCGGTCATGGCGAGGCGGCTAGCACGGCGGCTAGACGATAGCGATGACCCCGCCGCATCCTCCCCGTTGCGCAGCAATGGGGAGGGGGACCGCCGACGCAGTCGGGGGGGGGGGGGGGGGGGGGGGGCGAAGGCGCGCGGGTTCCCCCTCCGTCAGTCGCGGCGCGACTGCCACCTCCCCATCGCTTCGCGACAGGGAGGATTTAGGGTCAGAACCGGTCGGCGTTCATCACTTTCGCCCACGCCGCCACGAAGTCGTCCACGAACTTCTGCTTCGCATCGTCCGAGGCGTAGACCTCCGACACCGCGCGCAGTTCGGAGTTCGACCCGAACGCCAGATCCACCGGGCTCGCGGTCCAGCGCAGCTTGCCGGTCTTGCGGTCCTTGCCGTCATAGAGCCCCGGCGCCGCGCTCTTCGACCAGACCGTGTCCATCGAAAGCAGGTTGACGAAAAAGGCATTGTCGAGACTGCCCGGCGTCGCGGTGAAGACCCCCGCGCTCGACTTGCCGGCATTGGCGCCCAGCGCGCGCATGCCGCCCACCAGCACCGTCATCTCCGGCACCGTCAGGTTCAGGGCGTCGGCCTTGTCGACCAGCGCGGCGGCCGGGTCGAGCCGGTAGTCGGCCGTGTAGAAGTTGCGGAAACCGTCGGCCTTGGGTTCGAGGTACGCGAACGATGCCACGTCGGTCTGGTCCTGCGCCGCATCGACGCGGCCCGGCGCGAAGGGCACCTTCACCGGATAGCCCGCCTTGCTGGCCGCCTGTTCGACAC
>NZ_ALVC01000287.1:0-4624 GCF_000293195.2 Sphingomonas sp. LH128 | reverse complement strand
CCGGCTCCACCGGCCGTTATCTGTATGTCCGTGCCGGACTGAGTTGGTAACAGTCCGTGAACATCTGGCCGCCGTGCGTGAAGCTGACGGCCAGATGATCGGTCGATGGTGTAGGCAGGTCGCCACACCATGGCTTAAAGATCAGAATTTCGTCCTGAGCGTGACACCGTACGTGCGCGGATCGCCCAGCGTGCCGGTGACTGCGCCGGTAGTTCCCGCGGACAGGCTCAGATAATAGAGCTTGTTTGTCAGGTTGCGCGCCCAAAGCTGAACGTCGAGCACTCCGTCGAGCGCCCGAAAGCCGATGCGTGCGTTGACCAGCGAATAGCCTGGGATCAGCGAGTAGCGCGAAAGGCTTGCAGTGGTGTTGAAGTCGGACCGGTAGCTGTAGTCAGCGCCGAGATAGACCTCGCTGTCGCGGCCGAGCACCGATCCTACGCCCTGACGCGCCTCGCCGCCGGTGGAGGCCGCCCACTTCGATACGCCCGGCAGACGCCGTCCGCTCAGATCGCAGGTGGTCTGCCCGGTGACCTCGATCGGGCACGGCGCATTGGGATAGTCCACGTATTTCGCATCGGTGAACGCGCCCGAGGCGTAGAGTGAGAGCCACGGCGCCGGATTTGCGCGCAGGTCCGCCTCGAAACCGCGCGTGCGCACTTTGCCGACGTTGGTGAAGTAGGACTGGTTGTTGCGCTCCACATCGACCACGGTAGTTTGGTAATCGCTGTCGTCGGTCCAGAACGCGGCGAGGTTGGCGGTCAGCCTGTTGCCGAACCACGCGGTCTTCACGCCCAGTTCGTAGCTGTCGATCGTCTCGGGCTTGATGACCGGATCGGCGGCGAAGGCGCCCGTCGTCACGATGTTGGCAAGGTTCAGGCCGCCGAACTTGTGGCCGCGCCCATATGTCGCATAGACCAGTTCGTCGGGCGTGACCTTCCAAGACAGCGTCGCCGAGCCGGACAGGCGGCCTTCCTTCGTGCTGGCGGAATAGGAATTGGCGACGCCGTAACGCGACCGGATCGTGTTGGCGGCGGCAAGCTGCGCGGTGGTCAGCCCGTCGAGGCTGGCGCCGGTGGCGGTCTGCTCGAACCAGCCGGTCTTCGTCTCATACGTGTAGCGCAGGCCCGTAGTGAGATCGAGCGTGGGCGTCACGTGCCAGATCGTCTGGCCGAAGGCGGCGTAGCTGTTGGTCACAGGGCGCGAGTGGCCGAGGATGGTGTAGCCGTTGAGCGCGGCGGCAGCGGCGGTGCGGTCCACGCTGGGCGCCACGAACCATGCGGCGGCATCGCTGCCATAGGCATTCAGCGACTCGGCATCGATCGCCTGCCACAGGTAGTAGAGCCCCGCGACGTAATCGACCTTGCGCGTGCCTTCCGAGGCGATGCGCAGTTCCTGGCTGAACTGGCGCTGCTCGTTGCTCTGGTGGAAGTCGGTGCCGGCATCGAGGCTGGTGGAATCGCCGTCATTGTGCGGATACCAGTTCCATGCGCGGTAGGCGGTGACCGAGGTGATCGTATTGCCCGGGATGGTGAGGTCGGCGATCGAGGTCACGCCCCACTGGTTCATCTTGTAGCGCGGATTGGCGTCCACATCGACCTGCCGCGCCGAAGGGTCGATCGGCAGCGGCGTATAGCCGGTGCGCGCGGCGCGGGCGTAGTAGTTGTTCGCGAACGCGGTGCCGTTGTCGTACTGGGTCAGTACGCCGGTCAGCACTGCCGCCGCCGTCTTGGAATGCTGGCGGCCATAGTCACCGATCAGGCGCAGCTTGAAGTTGCTGGCAGGCGTGAACAGCAACTGCCCGCGCAGGCCGAAATCGTGATAATCCTGCGTGTCCGAACCGTCATAGCGGTTGGTCATGTAGCCGTCGCGGTCGGTCTTCGAGACGTAGAGGCGCGCGGCCAGCAGGTCATCCACTAAGGCGCCGCTGGCATAGGCATGGATCTGCCGGAAATCGTAATTCCCGAAGGTCACGTCGCCGCCCGCCTCGGGCTCGAACGTTGGCGACTTGGTGGTGACGACGACCGCGCCCGCCGACGTGTTCTTGCCGAACAGCGTGCCCTGCGGCCCGCGCAGCACTTCGATGCGCTCCACATCCGAAAGGTCGAACACTGCCTGTCCGGGCCGCGCGAGGTAGACCTGATCGACATAGACGCCGACCGCCGGCTCCAGCCCGTCGTTGTAGACCGAGACGTTGTTGCCCAGCCCGCGGATGTTGATGCTGGTGTTGCGCGGGTTGGTGTTGGTGACGACGAGACTGGGAGTCAGTTGCTGCAGGTCGCGCAAGTTGTAGGTGCGCGTCGCGGCCAGCTGCTCGCCGCCGAAGGCATTCGCGGCCACCGGCACGTCCTGGATGCGCTCGTTGCGGCGACGGGCGGTGACCATGATATCGAGGCCTCCACCAACTTCTGCGTCGGCAGCGGCTTCGGCGGCTGGTGCCTCTTCGGCGTATGCGGGGACGGCAGCCAGCGCGCTCGACCCGAGCAGGGCGAGCGTGGTGGCACGCAGGAACGTGTTCATGAAAAGACCCTCATTGGATGATGCGACCGGCGACCGGACGGCCGCCTTAAACTCAACTATTTGAGTAGAGAACTCACTGCTTGCGACAACAAAGATTCTCTACATAACTGGTAGAGTAAAACTTTGTGGGCCACCGGAGGCGCTCTCGTTAGGTCTTGCGCTCCCACGCATCGCCACGAACGGAACCGACGTGACCCGCAAGGCCGCCCTGATTGCCGCCGCTCTCATGAGCACTCTGATGACCCGTCCCGCCGCTGCGCAGGCGCTTCCCGCCGCGCCAGTGCCTGCATCGGCTGCCGCACCGGGCACTACGCAGAGTGCTGCGCGTCCGAACTTCCTCGTCATCGTCGCCGACGATCTCGGCTGGTCGGACCTCGGCGCCTTCGGGGGCGAAATCGCGACGCCCAACCTCGACGCGCTGGCCAACAGCGGCGTGCGCTTCACCGGCTTTCACACCGCGCCGACATGTTCACCGACCCGCTCGATGCTACTGAGCGGCGTGGACAACCACGAAGCCGGGATCGGGACCATGGTGGAATCGCGCCCCGCCACCCTTGCCGATCGGCCCGGCTACGAAGGCTATCTCAACGACCGCGTCGCGTCGATCGCGGAGCTGCTGCAACAGGGCGGCTACCGCACGCTGATGTCCGGCAAGTGGCACCTCGGCCTCACCGAGGATCGCGGCCCGGCGGCGCGCGGGTTCGACCATTCCTATGCGCTGCTGCAGGGGCTGGGCAATCACTTCGGCGCCGACCAGAATGCGGCGTGGACCAGGGCTAAGGCCAATTCGCTCTACCGGCAGGACGGCAAGCTGGTGCAGTTCCCGGTCGGTCACTACTCGGCGGACCAGTTCGCCGACAAGCTGATCGGCTTCCTTGATGAAGGGGCCGCCGACAAGCGCCCGTTCTTTGCCTACCTCACCTTCACGACACCGCACTGGCCGATGCAGGCGCCTGCCGAGACGATCGCGAAGTACAAGGGCCGCTACGATGCCGGCTACGAAGTGCTGCGCGCGCAGCGGCTCGAGCGGCAGAAGAAGCTCGGTCTCGTCGCGCTCGACCAGCAGCCCCATGCGCTCGACGGCGTGAAGCCGCGGGACAGCCTGACCGTGGAACAGAAGGCCTTTGAGGCGCGCAAGATGGAAGTCTACGCCGCGATGGTCGACCGCATGGACCAGAACGTGGGCCGCGTGGTCGCCGAACTGAAACGCACCGGCCAGTACGACAATACGGTCATCGTGTTCCTGTCCGACAACGGCCCCGAGGGCAGCGAGATCGACGCCCCGTTCCAGGTCCGCGGCGTGCCGGGCGGCGCGAAGAAACTGGGCATCGACAACCGGCTGGAGAACATCGGCAACGCCACCTCCTACGTCGGCTACGGCGCGGGCTGGGCGCAGGCCAACAGTACCCCGTCGTGGCTGGTGAAGGGCTATCCCACCGAAGGCGGCACGCGGGTCTCGGCTTTCGCCTCGGGCAAGGACGTCGTCGGCAATCGTATCGCACGCGGCTATCTGAGCGTCACCGACATCGCGCCGACCCTGCTCGACCTTGCCGGGCTGACCCAGCCGACCACTTATAAGGGCCGCACGATCCTGCCGTTCGAGGGGCACAGTCTGGTCCCCGTCCTTGCCGAGAAGGCCAGCGAAGTGCGCTCGCCGGACGAGCCGGTCGGCACCGAGCTGTTCTATCGCCGCGCGCTGCGCAAGGGCGACTGGAAGGCTGTCTATCTGCCCAAGTCCGGCTCGACTTATCCGCGCGACGGCGTTGGCGAGGGCAAGTGGCAGCTCTTCAACCTCGCGACCGATCCGGCCGAAAGCACCGACGTTGCCGCCAGCCATGCGGACAAGCTGGCCGAACTGACAGCGGACTGGGATCGCTACGCCGCAGAGAAGGGCGTGGCACTTCCCGAGGATGCCGCAACCCCTGCGGCAAAGCCCTGAAGCGGGCGGCTTGAGCGGGCGGGGGCGTGCCGGGTGCGTTGCCCGGTGCGCTGCCAGCCGCTAGGCCCGGGGTCGAGGATAAGGACGGGTGATCGGTTTGCAGGACGACATCGCAATGACGGGTATGCAGCTTGAGGCGCCGGCCGGGATGGTCCGTATTCCCGGCGG